>JALNZH010000150.1 GCA_023229405.1 Bacteroidota bacterium | reverse complement strand
GCCGTTTTACCGCAATGCAAAACTTAGGATTTAAAAAGCAGAGTGACGTCTCCGTGCCATACATCATCGAATCTGTAATGGATGTAAATAACTTCATATCCTGCGATTCATAGAGCCTGGTTGGTGGACGAGTTGTATCGGCATACCCTGTCGGATACCCGACGGCATACGCAACTCCTTCATCCATTGTAATCCCCCATAACCAATAGTTCCGATCACCGACATCTTCAGCATCGGTCCATTGCTCTCCATTAGAAGAGAACCATACTTTTGATTGATGCACTTTTCTATCTTTCGATGCAACAGCACCCACTATCATTAATGAATCACCCGGTATCGAAATCAATTTAGCATCACGAAGATCCCCGGTCGAATCCGAGAATAATGCAACAGAATTCCAATTGTGACCATCGCTTGATGAAATTACTCGAATTTTCCCATCAAAAGAAACATGACCAGTCCCTTCTCGGAAACAGACATAAAATTTGCCTTTATAATATTCAATATCTGTAAAAGCGGAATGCGGAGCACTGCCCCAAATTTTTCGAACGGTAACACCTTGAGCGATAACGAACTGAACATCGGCCACCAGCATCACCAAAATCCATAATGCGGTTGCTGCGGCAAACACTTTCCCAAAAAGAAATCTATGTTGAATCATCTCGTTCATAGGATCAGGGTTTGGGGCGTACTGTACAGCAAGATATACTACAAGTTTACAAAATTCTCTTTTTGTTCGCTACAGAATTTGACGGCAGATGATAATCAAAATAGTCCTTCCGCGTTACCCATTCCATGATTGTTTCCGAATTTTGGGCGGCAGATTGATGAAATTGATAGCCGGCTGATTCCATTGCCCGAAAACGATGTAATAATAGTGTGTGTTCTACAGTGACTGCATTTTTCCCGCGATTTTCCGGTTTTTTTTTAAAAATTCGTACAGTGTTTCGATAGACCTTCTTAAGTATTTCTATCAACGAAATATCTGCCTTCACTATTTCGCTGCCATGCTTTACTCGTAAGTCAGTAAATGAGTTACTGATACCCTGATAGAAAAATCTTCGGTCAAAATACCCGATCGTCATTCTCTCTGCAGGAACCTCATGATAGACGGTCGCTAAAGGGTGATAAAATGCTGAAAATCCTCTCGCTTTCATCGCTAAACTCACACCTGTTTCCCCGTCCCCTTGAAATTGTTGAAATTGCGGCGGAATATTATCGGGATGGAAACCTCCGAGTTCGTACAATGTCTGTTTGCGAATAGAAAAATTGAGTCCCCACACAAACATCGGATCAATCTCTTTTGGTTCATCTCCCAAGTCGCAAAGACTTAATTCACCCATATATCGCCCCCCGCCCGGTGCTTCATTCCAAAATGCGTCAATCCATTGTGGCGGTTCTTTTTCATACTTCGGGAGGCATTTTCCTCCGACCAAATGCACATGGGGAAACTTTTGGAACGTGTCTACAATAGCGCTGAGCCATCCCTTTGCCGCAGCAATATCATCATCAATAAACACAAGAATCTCGCTCATCGCCTCTTTTGCACCGCGATGTCTGCCGGTGAGAAGACCGGGAACAGCGTCATAAATATATCGGACAGTATGTTCGGGATGATCTGCGATTGACTGTTCTACAACACTTCTCGTGTGGTCAGTCGATCCGTTGTCGATCACAATTACTTCATATTCGTTCCGGTCGAAGTCAATCGATAAAACACTGTCCAGTGTCCGCGACAGCTGGTCGGCTCGGTTGCAGGTTGGTATTATGATTGATGCTTTCATTGATCAAAAATTAGCAGGTAAAATTAATAGTCATTAAAATACTATTTCTCCAATGGATGAATCTTACTATCATAGCAATCTTCTGATCGTTTTCCTTAGGAATTCAAATAAACAGGAATCATCGTTTCGATGGTTTGGGTAAAGGTAACCCCAGAAACAACAAAAAAGATTTTATGATACTTTTTGTCTTCCGAATAAGTATTTTTACCTGTTTCTGAATTCGATATTGAATCGACCAGCCGAGCAGATGTTTCAATTCATTCGGTGATTTTTTTTCGGGAAGACCTAATTGTCTTTCAGCCCAGGAAGTTACATCTTTGGCGTCAAACGGTTCAACAAAGAGAAATGGAAAGATTCTTTTGTGCATATCAACCGCATTCCATTCTTCAACAATATCTAATACTTCCGGTGCATTTTTATAAAATGTGGTGTTGACATAATCCTTCTTAACAAACCGTGGTCTCGGGCCGGCAACTGAAGGTTTCGCGCCGAAACATGCAGCATAAGCAATATGCGATCCGACAGCATTGGAGGTTACAAATTCAAACCTGGAAAATAAAACAGCAAGACGTTCATGTGTATTTTCATCGTCCGGATCGGCACCGATCAATGCCGGGATATTCCTTTTTTTGAACGCTTTGATCCAGTTCCCTTTTTTATAACAGGAACTATGTACACAAAGAACAACTTGAGTGAACTTGTGTGCAATTGATTCGATGTATTGAGCATACTCTTCATCATTCCAGTGCTCGTCCGTATCGGACAGTGAATGCACTGGCATTACCAGCAACGATCCGGGAAATCTCTCCACGTTCGGTTTATTGACATACAATATCGGCAGTCCAATTGCTATTACATCACTATATCCCTGCGACTGGAGGTACTCTTGTTGATCTTTTCGGGCTACATAATAGCGGCGCTGTTTACGCGTACGCGAGAGGCCATCGCTCCCAACAACAAATTCCGGGTGAATATTCCGCTCCGAAACGATCCATCCATGCTGCCATTCGCCGGCGATATGCCCTGGGACGGTATCATATCCGCAGTACCGTGCGGCAACATAATTATCTCCGTATGAAATATTAAATTGAGTTTTTAACGATCCTGGAATCGGAATATCAAGCACATGGTTGTGATTTAGCATACTCATTTGATACATTCAATCAGACCTGTACATTATTTTCTTTTTTATACCAATCACAGAAATATTGCAATCCGGTTTCAATCCCTATTGAAGGATTATAGTGCAACTTCGTTTTGGCTTTGGAAATATCTGCAAACGTAAAATGAACATCGCCTGACTGCATCGGCAGATTATTTACTATTGCTTTTTTATGCAATATCTCTTCAAGAAGGCGAATGAGTTTTATCAAAGGAATTGAGGAAGATTCCCCGAGATTATAAATTTCGAACCCCGAAAGATAGTTCAGAGAGGCGATAATCCCGTCAACGATATCACTGATATAGGTATAATCACGAGCCGTAGTGCCGTCTCCGTACATTTCAATCGGCAATTCGTTGACAATGTGTCTCACAAATTTATGGATGGCCATTTCCGGACGCTGCCTTGGTCCATAGGCTGTAAAAAATCGCAGACACGATATATTTAAATTATAAAGCGTACTGTATTGCGAGCAAAAAAGTTCACAGGCTTTTTTTGTTGCTGCATACGGAGAGACAGGATAATCCGTATTTTGTGTTTCAGAGTACGGTACTGTGTTCGTATCACCATACACTGATGAAGAAGATGCAAATACAAGTTTTTTGATTCCACATTCCTTCATTGTTTCGAGAATATTTACCGTGCCATCGATATTAACACTAATATATAATGTCGGATCAACTATTGAAGGGCGCACACCGGCACGCGCAGCCAGATGGATAATACTCTCTATCTTGTTCGATATACAAATAGTCCGGAAATTTTCACGATTTCGAATATCACTTTCAATGAATTGAAAATTAGGTCGTTGTATAATATTTATAAGATTCCGCTCTTTTATTTGTCTGGAATAAAAAATATCAAAATTATCGATGCCAATAACTTTATATCCCTTATCCAGAAGTTTTTCTGTTACATGCGAACCAATAAATCCGGCTGCACCCGTTACGAGAACTGTATTCATGAAAATTTTCCCGGTTCCTGTTTATTCAATCCAATAATACTGCATTCGAACTCCAGTGGGCCCCGGAGATCCTGAACCCTGCTTTCATCCATTTCTCCACAGGAAAACAATATTCTGAAGAAATACGAAGGAGCAGCTTTCCAAAAATTGACCATCGGCATCGCAGAGCATAACGATTGATTAAATCGTACGGCTATCGCTTTATTTGTATCTCCGGCTACAACAATGCCTTCTGTTGCCCCCAAACCGCTCGTTGCTGAGACTATACTTGAACTTGGCTTATCGTGCTGCACAAACGTGTTTTGCAAATGGTAACTCTCAAAATCTTTCCCGCCATTGTGTGTGGCATAAAAGAGGTTTCTACTATCGAACGATGAAGGAGAAAGACATACAATTGCCGTTTTCAACGATCCTCTTGGAATGATCGGCCAATCAAATTTGAATGCGACATCAATCTGGCCGAAGTCTTTATGAATGGTGATCAATTTTGTTAGTGTACCCAACTCTGTTGCGACAATACCTTTGCATTGAATGAATTCACCGGTGACTCCTGTCCCTTTTTCAAATGACAATTGCACAGGAGCAAGGTCTGTTATTTGTGATTTCCCCGGTATTTGCAGAACGGTATTCATGCTAAACCAATCTGCACCCAACTTAATATCAGTGTAATATCCATGCGGAATATTACCGATCAAAGGCATGGAATCAATCATTTTAAAAACAAGGTGTTCAATTGCCATCCCCTTTTTAAGATCTAATTTCACATCTGCGAATGACGTTTTAATGACACAATATTTTTCATCCCTTTGAATGGTATACCAGTTGTCCTCGGCCGTTTCCGGTTGTACCGCAATAGATTTTTCCCGATGATTTGTCCTGAATTCACCCACAAGTCCGGAAACATGTACTGACACTCTGTCGCTATCATTTTTTAATTGCGTTAGCTTTTTCAATTCGACGGAAACAGCTTCCAGCCTCTCCACATATGCCGCCCATCGCTGTTCGGTAATATGCGTCCTAAAATCGCTTGACCACAAATAGCACAGTTCTTTTTGATACTGCTTTGCCCGTACACTGTCATTTTTCCCCAATTCCTTGATGAGCCGGAATATGGTAAAACATTTTGAATTGATTGTAATACTGTCTCTTCCTGTCGTTGCCCAACGAGTAACATTATACTTCTGTTGTTTCTTTACAGGAATTGGATCAGCGGCAGTCTCAAGAGAGATTTTCGTTTGTGAATATTCTGAATTACAGACGTTCAACACTTCTGACGGAAAACACAGAGCAACGTCTGGATCGGAAGATAGATGTTGATACATTTTTGTAATTCTTTTCCATTCGCTATCACTCCCCATTGTTGGTTCAGTTCTAAAGCGACCTGGACGGAAATCAAAAATCTCCGCATCATTTCCGTAAAGACAAAAATACCGATCCTGCGCTTCCTTCGAGATATGACTGTGAATAAATTCAAGATATTCATTCAAACTCATATCGTTATGTGCATACCGTTGAAATTTTTGAAACGATATCGAATCATTCCAAATAACCGGAATATGATCGCCAGACCGGGAGGTTAATGACTGTGCATGATATCGAAGTTCGTCGTTCCAATTGTCGTGCGTCGACCGCGGATTGTTCCATTCCATCACAACTGCGCTTGCACCGATACTGTTAAAACTCTCTATTATACTGGGCGAATACGCTTGTTCGTTGATATACCAGATCGCAGGTTCCTGATGGATAATTTCTTTGTATAATTGTTTACCTATCTGAAGGTTCCATTGATTTACTTCATGCGGAACAAGAGGAAAAATCATTTGTGAATACCCGGCACCGATCAGTTCAATTTTTTTGTCCGAGACTGCTTTTACAAGACTATCCACCCATGCAGGCTCTAACTCAGCAGCAACCTCCAATGTATATGCGGGAACTTCAACAGCAAGAGGAACATTGTTTTCGACTGCCAATTCAATTAACGGCCAGAAACATTTTTTTATCACTTCTGCACGTCTTGATTCTTCAATAGAAGAATAGGCAAGATTGAGATGGTATAATGAATAAAGTTTCAACATGTATTAGTCTAACAAATAATTAAAGTGGTAATTCAGGGAAATCAACGGCGACCCATTCTCCGGAGAGATCAAGGCTTTTTTTCGACGCGTCCAAAACAAAATCAGTTTTATAAGAATTCCATCCCCAGGGAAGCCTTTTATCTGAAAAACGGACTGGTGCACCCAAACAGTTGAAAAATTCTTTTATACTTTCGAAACCATATCCAGACGGTCCGACTCCTTTTCCATCAAGGCTATCAAGCATTTGGAAAAAGTATGGATTAATTTCTTCAGTTTTTCTTGATTCCCACAATTGAAAACCCCGAACCTTCTGATCGGCAATAATCCTTCCTGTCTCGAATTGCAGATCTATACGCTGGTGGCTTTTTGATGTACTTCCCGGAGGATCATTCCATCCAACGACAAATACTCCTCTGACAATCCTCCCGCTGGCAAGTTCAAAATCAATACTTGTATTGACGAGATCGTATTTGGGGCCACCTTTCGAACGTAACGTTCCCTCAAACCCCGTCGACGAAATGCGTTTCGGCACCGCGTCCGGAAACAAATAAAATATCTGGTCGATATAATGACAACCAATGTATTGAAATACATCTACATTGTTCGCCCAAACTGCAAGATCTTGAAGTGGTATTGTCCATGGCTGACTATATTGCACCGAATAAATGTGCAGATGTCCATAGTCATTCCCTTTGACAATCTGTCTCAACTTTTGGTTACTCGTATCAAAGCGCTTATGGTAATCGACCCAGAGGGGTGTTTTTGTTTCGTATGCCAACTTTGCGAGCTCATATGATTGATGCCCATCTCCGGTCAATGGTTTTACAATCCAAACAGGAACACTGTGTGAGAGAAATACTTTAGCATATTCATGGTGACTGTCGTCCGGTACAGCGATAAACGCTGCGCATTCTGTTAGATCCAACGTTGAAAGATCGTTGGAGCCGGCTATCACCACTTCTTTCACCGACACCGAGGAAGCCATATTCGAATGTATCTTCTGCACCCTCTCCCAGAATTGTCCGTTTCGTTTGCTTCGAACAATAAGAATAATTTCGGAGACGGAAACGCGACGGGCCATTTCTAACAGACTTGGTAAAATAACACCCATTCCGAAAGAATCGCCAATCACATACGAGCCAGCGCCGACAACATACATTCTTTTCATACTATTCCATATTATTTATGAGCAATTCACATGTTGTTAATGCATTCGCATCCGCTTCCTGTTGAGTCGCACCCCTGCATATTACATATCCGATCCGTGACGCATGACTCACTATTTTTTTCTGCGTTCTGTTTTTAATAAAATCAGCACTAAAGACAACATCGAGTACATTCGGCATGGAACGAATGATGTCGGCATTTTTAATTGTCGTTACTGTTTTCCCCTCTGGTAAAAACAGGAATCTCTGAGAAATACCGATATTCCATTTCTCTTGCAATGTTTCAACAGCAACTGTATCACCTGCTGCAATTTGGATTAGGGCATACAGAATTTGAACTCCGCACTGATGCGGTGTAACAAAATCGGCAAACCGCCCTCCCGAAGAACGTGATGCCATCTCAATCACATATACATTCCCATTTTTGTCTATAAGAAGATCACCTTTGATAATGCCGTCAGTAATGCCTAACGCTTTGGCGCTCTTTTCAATCGCTTCAATAAGTGATTCTTTTTCTCCCGATGAAAAACTGACAGGCATGGAATGTCCATCTTCAATCAGATAGGGATAAAAACGTTCCATCCCTGCATAATGGCGATACGCAAAATTGTGCCGGAGACAGTGTCCATTCACCAGCACTGTTTCGGTGCTGTACTGATTCCCGTCGATAAATTGTTCGAAAACATACACCTTTGAATAAATATCCTGCCGAACGGTAGAATAATAGACAAACAACTCATTCTCATTTTGTATCCGAAGTACTCCCACCGCTCCCTTCTGGTTTGACGGTTTCACCACCAAGGGATATCCTATCTCTTTTCCGGCTAATGTCCATTCTTCAAATATCGCGGAATATTCCAGGATTTTATTTTGAGGAACAAAAATTCCACGTTCAGCAAAACATTTGATTCTTTTTTCTTTGTATGTGGCAAGTTCTGCTGATGCAGTACTGATCCCCGGCAATCCCAATGCACAAGCAACAGCAGCAGTTTCAACACTGAGTTCTGATGCATGTGTGCAAATTCCAGAAATATTAAACGGTTTCAATGCCGATATTAAACCTTCAACATCTTTAATACGGGTAGAAATAAACTCGTCAGCTTCCGTGCGACCTGGAGCAAGAGTATTATCATCAACGACAAGTGTCTGATAACCTAGTTCACGGGCAATTCGAATGGCTATTACTTGTTCTGGGCCGCCTCCTAAAAAAGCAATTTTCTTCTTCATGAAAAATGAGAGGTTATATTTTAAGTAATGAATACGCTAGTTTGCTATAAGTAACAGCTTCCTTTTTCTTTTTGCTCAGTTTCTTATAAATGGTTTTCGAAATGCTTCGCTTTTCATTCAATAGTGCCCGGATTTTTCGCTCTAAATGATTCGCAGAGACATCATTCATATTGACAAGAAATTTCTTCTGACTAATACTCGACATAAATCCTTCCACTTTAGGAAGGTAATTTATTGCAACAACCGGAGTCCCACCTATTGCACTGAAAACCGCAGCATGCAAGCGAATAGCAAGCGTCGCTTCACATGTTGAATAAAGACTGATAATATCCCTCGGATCGTATCTTCCTTTAATAAGGTGGTATGTAACATTACCCTTAAGAAGCGTTACAAAGTTAGCGGCGGTAACTCTATC
>JALNZH010000149.1 GCA_023229405.1 Bacteroidota bacterium | reverse complement strand
TGTTTCGAGGTAACCAATAATCACTCCTCGCAACAATCCATCATTTCTTCGTGTGTGACTGCGTGGTTTACTTTCGGACTGATTAGCGGAATTCCTAAATTCATTCCACGCAGAATCAGCAGAATCGCGAGAGTAATGCTGAGAGCAGGAAGTGCACGGGTGAGTACCGATCGGAACTTCACCGACATCAATTTGCCTGTGATTGAAACAGCAATCAACGCAGGAGCCGTTCCTGCTCCAAAAACGATCATAAACAAAGCGCTTTGCCACACATCAGCAACTACAGTTGCGCCAATTAATGCCGTATATACCAATCCGCACGGCAGCAAACCGTTAAGCATTCCCATGACAAATAAAGTTGTCTTTCCCCGCTTACCCATCAATACCGCAAACCGTGCTTTTACAAATCGATAAAGATACTTCAACGGTGAAAACCGTTCTAGAGAAGATTTCAGACCGAGCGGAACTGCAACGGTAACCAGCAATAACACGCCAAGAACAATGGAAAGATCCTGCTGAATACTCATCATCAGTCGTTTCCCTGCGTACCCCAAAACCGCCCCCAGTATTCCATACGTCACTGCCTTCCCGGCATTATAGATTATTCGTTCAAGAAGAAAACTCCACCGCGAAGCGGCGTTACTGGGAACGGCAAGCATCAGCGGTCCACACATGCCAACACAATGCATACTTCCGATCAATCCTAGAGAAAATGCTGCTAACAAATCCATAAATTTATTGTACGATCAATGGCAGTTCTGAATAATAGTTTTGCGCACCAACAGTCCACGATATTTTTACCCGCCACAATCCTTTGGCAAACATTTTTGCCGGAAATGTTTGTATAAAGGATGTGTCGATGGAAATGGGTGAAGAAATATCTCCCCGTTTGTCCGAGGGACGGAAGAATTCGACGGTTCCGGAATATGTGCCCCGAGTGCCGATTCTCGGGAAGGAAATCCGAAGCACCGATGCGGTCAGATCTATTCCAACTTGTTGTTCCAAAGCATTCGTTCCTTTTACCAGATCGATATGATCCTGATACTTCAGTTCTTTCTCATAATAATCATCCGTCACGAGATCGACGTTTGTCGACATAGAAATATAGACCATCGCAAATGTACCGACGGCAAAAAAAATAAAGCTGACAACAATCCACGTTCCCCAATTCATCTGTACTTTCATTCATGTCCTTCTTTCTTTTCCCGGTGATCGTCTTCTTTATTATCTTTATGTTTGTCTTTATGCTCTTTCTTTTCCACCGGACCGAGAAACGATGTTGTAATTCGGTGAATCTCTTTTCCGTCCACATACACGCCGAACTCCAGCGGCGTATTCATCATAGTAATCGATTCCTTCTCCAGCAGTACGAACATTTTTGTCAACGTCGCTTCCTGTGCCGGCACGCTTCTCTTTTCACCAAGAATTTTCACTTCCCCTTCCCGATTCAACAGTTTTACTTCAAGCTCTTTATTTTGGAATGTTTTGTTGACAACCTTCATATCATAGAGATTGCTCACCATATCATCCTGCTGCTCCTGATAGAACATGCCGGGTGTTCGAAGAATGGTTACATCCATTTCCGAGCGTGTCACTAAAAAATATGTCAGGATGGAAAGTAGCACCGCTTGCACAACAGAGTACCCGATCACCCGTGTGGTAAAAATCTTTCTTGTCGAAGTTTTGATACCGTTTGCCGAATCATATCGAATTAAACCGCGTGGTTTGTTGATCTTCTTCATCACGTAATCGCAGGCATCGATACAAGCCGTGCAGTTCACACATTCCAACTGCGTCCCGTTTCGGATATCGATCCCTGTCGGACACACAGTAACACACTCCTTGCAATCGATACAATCCCCGGCAGTGCGCACTTCGTCCCGTTTTTTTTTCTGACGCGGCTCGCCGCGCAGGTAATCGTATGCAATCACGATAGAATTCGTATCGAGCAATACTCCCTGCAATCGTCCATAGGGACAGACAAGTATACATGCCTGTTCCCGAAACCAGATGAAAATGAAATAGAACAGTACGGTGAACAGTATCATTGCCGTAAATCCGGCAAAATGTTCTTCTACTGGCGCAGTGATAATTTTTTCTAGTGAAGTAACTCCAATTATCCATGCCAGAAGCATATTGGCGGTAAGAAATGAAACGACGAAATAGATGAGATATTTGGCGCCTTTTCTGAAGACCTTTTCGCCTGTCCAGGAAGATTCATTTAATCTGCGTTGATTTTTATTATCTCCTTCCACCCAATAGTCAATCTTCCGGAATACTGATTCCATAAAGACCGTCTGAGGACAAACCCATCCGCAGAATAATCGTCCGAAAACCGCTGTGAACAGAAAGATGAAAACGATCGACGTGATCATCGTCAGACCAAGCAGATAAAAATCCTGTGGACCGAACGCGACACCGAAGAGAATAAATTTCCGGTTGATGATATCGAACAGCATGTACGGATGTCCGTTCACGTTAATGAACGGCATACCGAAGAGGATTAACAGCAATATTCCGCTAAACAGATTCCGGGCATGCGTAAACCGCCCTTTTGGTTCTTTCGGATACACCCACTTACGTTTACCGCTTTTTTCTACAATCCCGAGAGAATCCCTGAACGATTCCTGTCCCCCCTCATCTGATAAGGTATTCGTCATGTCACATCATATCGATTTCTGTTGGACACTGTCTTGCGCTGCTGCAACAGGTTCAACATATTTGTTTCCTTCGGGAGCTTTCCCTCCCGGAGGATTGGATCCCTGGAGCGAAAGAACAAAACTGCCGATATTTTGTATCTGTTTTTGCGAGAACACAAGTTCCCAGCTAATCATTCCTTTAACCGGGACACCTTTTTTAATAGTCGTGTAGACGTTTTTAATGCCGCCTCCATGGATCCAGAATTCGTCAGTCAGATTCGGACCGACCAATCCACCGGCTTGCGGTCCATGACACGAGATGCAAAATTTTTGAAAGTTTTCCGCCCCTTCTTTCAACGACGCTTCATCTTTCAATGCCACCAGTGTATTCTCATTAATTGTACCGCCTGAAGCCAGCATAATCTTTTTCTGCAGGTTTGCTGCAACAACCTCTTCCATATATTCATCTGCAGACAGTTTGGAGATTCCAAGAACATGGTAATCCACCAAATAGACGAATGCAAAAATAACCGTTGCACCAAAGAGGTAATTGAACCACGGCGGAATGCGGTTATCCAGTTCGCGAATATTATCATACACATGTCCGACATCTGCCGCTTCTTCACTGGGGGGTGGAATGATATAGTTCTTGATCTTAAAATAGAGATTGGCGATCGGATCCACATTCGTGTTCATCACTCCGATGATGTACATTATTGTAGCGATAACAAAGACCATGAACGAGACAGTGAAGATCAATGCAATTTCCGTCGATGGATCCGGCGTTTGTGAAAACGCAGGGGTCACGGAGCATACGCTGATCATGAACAGGCGATTGAGTGTGTTATTCTTTTTCATGAGATTAATTCCTATCCTCAACAGATTCCGTTGAATCATTAAGTGGCATTTCGCCCATATAGTTCAAATATTTTTTATCTAATTTAAATACCCAGATCGTCACCGCAAGAAAGAACGGAATGAAGATGAACAATGAAAAAATCGGGTAGGCCGATATTCCTTCGATTGAGCTTAAGTACTTTGATAGCATAAACGCCTCACTTTCCTGCTGTTTTTATATCCATACCCAAACGCTGCAGATACGCAATCAAAGCAATAATCTCTTTGTTCGGTTCTGCGGGGACCTTATTCCTCTGTAGATCTAACGAGATTGAGTCCGCCTGTTGGCGAAGGATGTCGTTGGCAATCAGTTCGTATCCTTTCGGATACGGTACGCCCAGCGTCTGCATCGCCTGAATTTTTGCAGCAGTACTTGAAGTATCAAGATCCTGAGTTAACAGCCAAGGATACGAAGGCATGATTGAACCTGGGGACATTGTCCTTGGATTATCCATGTGCAGATAATGCCAGAGATTAGGGAATTTCCCGCCGACCCGATGAAGATCAGGACCGGTGCGCCGTGAACCCCATAGGAACGGATGATCGTACACATATTCGCCGGCTTTAGAATATTCACCGTACCGTTCTGTTTCAGAACGGAACGGCCGCACCATTTGTGAGTGACAGTTATTGCATCCCTCACGGATATACAAATCTCTCCCCTGCAATTCCAGCGGAGTATACGGCTTAACACTAGCGATCGTTGGAATATTGGATTTCACCAGGAAGGTTGGAATCATTTCCACCATTCCGCCAATCAGCACCGCAACAGTAGCCAACAGCGCAAATTGCAAAGGTTTCTTTTCCAACCAGCGGTGTTTTGTTTCGGAAACATGATTATCGTCTTTTATCAACGCCGGTGCTTCCGCCACTTCGTTTGCCACAAATGAACCCTGTTTTACAGTTTTTACAAGATTATACACCATCACCAGTGCCCCGGTAAGATATAATGATCCGCCGACAGCGCGGATCATGTGCAGCGGGATAATCTGAAGCGTTGTTTCAAGGAAGTTGGGATATTGCAATACTCCCATCGGATTAAATTCTTTCCACATCAGCGACTGGACGATACCGGCCACATACATGGAAGACGCATAGAACACGATACCTAGCGTCCCGATCCAAAAATGGAAACTGGCGAGTTTTTTTGAATAAAGATCTGTCTTATATAATTTCGGAATAAGCCAGTATAAAATTCCGAAAGTCATAAATCCGTTCCACCCCAATGCGCCGATGTGAACGTGAGAAACGATCCAATCCGTATAATGTGCAAGCGCATTGACATTCTTCAATGACAGCATCGGACCTTCGAACGTTGCCATACCGTATGCTGTAACACCGACAACCATAAATTTCAGTACTGGTTCTTCCCGAACTTTATCCCACGCACCGCGAAGCGTCAATAGACCGTTGATCATCCCACCCCAGGACGGAGCAATTAACATAATAGAAAAGGCCGTACCGAGCGACTGTGCCCAATCCGGAAGAGCTGTATACAGCAGATGGTGAGGTCCGGCCCAGATATAAATAAAGATGAGAGACCAAAAGTGAACAATAGAGAGGCGATACGAATACACTGGCCGGTTTGCCGCTTTGGGCAGATAATAATACATCAGACCAAGATACGGTGTGGTTAAAAAGAACGCCACGGCGTTGTGACCGTACCACCATTGCACCAGCGCGTCCTGCACTCCTGCATACATCGAATAACTTTTCAGGAATGAAACGGGAACTTCAAGTGAATTCACGATGTGAAGAACTGCTACGGTAACGATTGTGGCAATATAAAACCAGATGGCAACATACATGTGCCGTTCACGCCGTTTGATGACTGTTCCGAAGAAATTAATGGCAAACACAACCCAGATCAGCGTGATACCGATATCGATCGGCCATTCAAGTTCTGCATACTCTTTGCTCGTAGTGATACCTAACGGAAGTGATACTGCGGCAGAAACAATAATCAGCTGCCACCCCCAGAAATGAATACGACTCAACACATCGCTGAACATGCGCGCTTTGCATAACCGTTGAAGCGAATAATACACTCCCATAAAGATCGCATTGCCGACGAATGCAAAGATGATAGCATTCGTGTGTAGGGGACGAATACGACCGTACGTGATATATTGAAGGTTGGCGTTTATCGCTGGCGAAAACAACTGCGAAGCGATGATCACCCCGACCAGCATGCCGACAACGGCAAAGATCACCGACGCGAATGCGAAATCGCGGACGATCCTGTTGTCATACTGAAATTTTTGCACTTCCATTGAAACCTCGTGAATTAATTGTGGTATGTATTTATTTATTATTTTTCTTGTCATCAAAAAGAATACGCACGGAGGGAGTATATTTATCCTCGTACTGTCCAGTTTTTACGGACCAAATAAACGCGATTAAAAATCCAACGGCAATCAGAAAACTGCATCCGATCATTATCACAATAACAGACATTATAACAGACCTTTCCGTTTCGCCAACAGTTGTGTTGTTATCGTCGTAAAGAGCACAATGGTAATGGAGCTTGCCGGCATCAGAATGGCCGCCATCACCGGCGTCAGCAATCCCTGCAGAGCGAAATAAATTCCGACGACATTATACATGAATGCGAGGACAAAACTGGCAATGACCACACTCATACTAGAGGATGCAAACCGGATAAAATCCTGCATCTTGACGAATGATGCTCCACTCAGGATCGCATCCGACGACGGAGAGAATTGTGCGACATTTTCCGTCACAGCAACGCCGAGATTGCTTTGTAACAGCGCGCCCGCATCGTTCAACCCGTCTCCGATCATCATCACACGTTTTCCCGCAGATTGCAATGCCCGAACATACTCTAGTTTATCAGACGGTGTCTGATTGAATTGCAAGTCCGTGCCGACAGGAAACAGCGACTGTAACCGCGGACGTTCGGATTCATTGTCTCCAGACACAACCGCTAACACTGTTCGTTTGCCGAGAGATGCCGTCAATCCGGACAATCCTTCACGATAGAGATTCTTTATTGAGAAATATCCCTTCACCGTACCATCAATAGAAACATACGATCTCGTTTCATTAACCGGACCGTTTCCTGCCTTTGTTTTCCCCGCAAAATCTCTCGTTCCTACTCGATATGCCGCACCTTCAAGCGTACCGGATATCCCTTCACCGAGTGATTCCGCAAAGTTATCAACAATTTTCTTTTCTGCGGTAAGATACTCCGCTATGACCATGCTGAGAGGATGTGCAGAGTTTGATACTAAAGAATAAGTTCCTGAAATTTCTTCCTTGCTTAATTCAGTCCCGACATACTCCACAGAAGATTTTTTGGCATGTGTTATTGTACCGGTCTTATCAAAAACAATGGTATCAATCCTTGAAAGCTGCTCGATGACGCTGGTGTTTTTCAGGTAAAAATCATTCTTCCCGAAAATCCGCATTGTTGTTCCGAGGGTAAATGGAATCGATATAGCCAAGGCGCAAGGACAAGCCACGATAAGGATGCCGGTAAATGCGTTAACAGCAGTCGTCATATCCTTTGGAAGCCAATACGCCAATACACCAAATGAAATTGCCAAAACGACGATAGTGAAGTATTTACTGACAGTATTTGACAATTCGGAGAGCTGTCCTTTCTCCCTCATTGATTGATTAAAATTATTCCACAGTTGCGTCAGATAACTTTGTGAGACTTCTTTCATCACTTCCAGTTCTATCGCGCCACCCACCTGCTTCCCTCCCGCGTAAATCATCTCTCCTAGCACTTTTTCCACTGGAGTCGATTCCCCTGTAACAAAGGAATAATCGATTGCAGCACTTCCTTGCAACAGTAATGCGTCGGCTGGAACTATTTCACCATGACGGATAATGATCCTGTTCCCGCGCTTAAGCGTTGCAATTGGAACCGTCGTTTCAACGCCGTTCTTTTTCGTCATCACCGAAAGGGGGAAATACGATGTATAATTCCGCTCAAAGTTGAGTCGATCGTAAGTTTTACTTTGGAATATCCTGCCGAGCAGCAGAAAAAACAATAAACCGCACATCGAATCAATGAATCCCGGTCCAGTTTGCGTCATTATTTCATATGCACTTCTGGCAAACAAAAGGAAAATACCGAGCGCAATAGGCACATCGATATTAATGATCTTCTTTTTGAGCCCGCCAAGTGCCGCGACAAAGTAATCTTTACTGCAGTAAAAAAAGACAGGAACTCCCAGCAGTAAATTTAGATACGAAAAGACTGTTTTTAAGATTTCTTCCGTTGCGTCAACGCCAAGATATTCCGGAAAACTGAAGAGCATCGAATTGCCGAAACAGAATCCCGCAACGCCGACTTTAAAGTAGAGTGATCGCGTAATTTCACTCTCCATCTTTTTATCGACAGCATCAAGGTGCAATTCCGGTTCGTACCCAATGGAGACGAGCAGAATGACGATATTTTTCAGAGAGGTCTTTTCGTGCAAATATTTTATGGAAACCTGTTTCCGTAAATACTCCACCCGTGATTCAACAATTCCTGCATCAAGTTTATACAGTTGCTCTAAAAGCCAGATGCACGAACTGCAATGGACGGTCGGCAGAGATAGGGTGACTCTGCTCGTTCTTCCGTCGGTAAAATCCAACAATTGATTTTGAATCACTACATCATCGAGATAATCAAACCGGGATATTTCAATCGTCGATGGAGATGTTCCGGGAGTTTCGTGAAGATCGTAATAGGTACAGAGATCGTTCTGTTGCAAAATTTCAAAAACGATCTTGCATCCAGTACAACAGAATAGTTTTCCTTCATGCTCTACGCGTTCGCCGCGGATTGTGTCGCCACAATGATAACATGAGGAAAGTGTTTCGGTAAAAGCGGGGGTTTTCTCCATATCCGAATTCAATATCGGCAACTTTAATGCCAAAATCACTATTGGATTAAAGAGTTTTTACGCCGATTTCATTTTTATTTTTCTTAATATTGAAAATGGTTTAAAAATATTTCCTGAATATGCGAAGAAAAATATTTTTCTTTTTTTCTCACCTACTTTTAATTCCAGCGTCACATAAAGCATCAATGCAATTTTCTATAATTATTATGAGCTTGCTTCTCTCTTTCGCATTCGGTAGAATTGCGCAATTAGAGTTGTTGATTTATTATTAATTAATTCACACTCACTATGATCGCATATTGCGGACTCCATTGCGACTCCTGTCCAATCCATCTCGCTACACTTGAGCAGGACGAACATAAAAAGTTACAACTGCGCACAAAGATTTCCGCCATTCTTCACGATCGTTACAGTATGGACCTTCGCCCGGATGAAATTACCGATTGCGATGGATGTACGCTCGAAC
>JALNZH010000148.1 GCA_023229405.1 Bacteroidota bacterium | reverse complement strand
TAGAGATCCGAATGCCTGACGGGAAATCTGTTTCATCTATCACAACAGTACCTGATACGTTCAGCATGATCTACACAACGCTGAAGCATAACGATACCATGCGGTACAATTCAGGAAGCCCGGTGAACTTCTTTGCCTGGACTCCAAGCAGGTTTCACGGTTCCTATCTGCCGACGATCTGGAGCGTAGATTCCAACGCGGCACGCATCCCGAAGTCGTTTATCAGGGATACAGTCAATAATCCCGCACCTGAAAAATTAGGATATCGTATCGGCCTTCCAAAAGAACAGACATACACTGAATTGCCGTGGATCGTACTCGGTTATTTCGGGAAAACACAATTCGATGTGTATGCGATCGATGACAATTATACTTCGTTCCTCAATAAGGCAGCAGCGGCCCAAGGGGGGGAATTACGGGAAGTTCGATATACCATTCAGGGCGGATTGGGCATTTTTGGTGCACGGACGAAGGCAAAAGGCGGAATCACTGTCTATATTAGTCCTTAAAAGTCCGTAGGTATTGATGGTAAGAAAGGAGTGAATTGTTAAATCACTCCTTTTTTTATTTCAGACAATCAGTATATTTCACCATATGAATCCGATCCTTTTCGGACATGATGATGAAACTGGCATTGTTGCGGTGCATGCGCACAGCGACTCGATGGTACGAATTTTTAGCCGCACCAACGGCCGTATTGAATATCGCGATGAGGAATTCTTTCCCTTCTTCCATCTCTCCGACAAACGATTCATCGAACACTTTCCTGAAAAATTCTGGTTGAAAAAACTGGAAGGAACAAGTTTTTACCAATACATCTGTGCATTCCCATCCGTTTCCATTCTCTGGGATGCGGTCAATTTTGCCTTGCGCAAAATGACAAAGGAATTCAAGACAAACTACCCATCATATATTGATTCCGAACATTTGTTCCTCCGTTCCGATATGAACACGCAATATTTGTTGCAGAGCGGAAAAACATTATTCAAAGGAATGCAATTTAACGATCTTCACCGTCTGCAGATCGATATTGAAACGTACTCGAAGGAATACCGTTTCAGCCGTGCCGAAAAAAAAGATGACCGTATTATTCTGATCGCAGTTTCCGATACTCGGGGAACAAAAACCGTGCTAGGCGGAAAAAACATCGGTGAAAAAAAACTACTTCAACAATGCATTAAACTCATCAACGACCTCGATCCCGACATTATTGAAGGACATAATATTTTCAACTTCGATCTGCCGTACATTTTGCGCCGATGTGAGATAAACGGTATCGATTTTTCCATCGGACGTGACGGTTCGGTACCAAGCGGATTCCGATCACGCACAGCATTCGCAGAACAATCAGTTGAATACATGAGTTATGAAGTTACCGGCAGACATATTATCGACACATGGCTTCTGGTTCAATCCTACGACATGTCTAAACGAAACATGGAAAGTCACGGATTAAAATACTCCGCTAAATATTTTGGGCTTTCCTCACCCGACCGAACGTACATACCAGGCGACAAAATTTCCTGGTATTGGGACAACGATGTCGAAGCTTTAAAGCGATATGCACTGGATGATGTTATTGAAACGGGCGGTTTGAGTGAAAAATTATCTGGAAGCACCTTTTTTTTAACACAGATGCTACCCTTTAATTACGGAACCGTAGCGAAACTGGGAGCGGCGGCAAAAATTGAATCGATCTTCCTGCGCGAATACATTAAACAGCGTCATTCAATACCAAAACCGCAAAAAGGATCACAAACAAGCGGCGGATACACTGATATTTTTTATACAGGTGTCTTCAGTCCCATTGTACATGCGGACGTAGAATCATTGTATCCATCCATCATGCTGTCAAAAAAAATTAAACCGATCACGGACGATCTCAATGTCTTTCCCTCAGCGCTGCACTATCTCACCACACTAAGACTCGAGACAAAACGGAAACTTGGATCCGCAGCGGATATGCAGGAACATTCCACTCTGGATGCAATGCAAGCGTCGTTTAAAATTCTAATCAACTCGTTTTACGGATATTTGGGATACAGCAAAGGACTATTTAATGATTATCGGCAGGCAGATGTCATCACCATTACCGGTCAGGAACTGCTGAGGAAAATGATCCGTGAGATTGAAGTACACAACGGCACTGTGATTGAAGTGGATACCGACGGAATATTTTTTATTCCACCGGATAATGTCGTCGGCGAAGAAGCGGAAAGAAAATTTGTCGAACACCTTTCTGCAACACTACCGGATGGCATCAATCTGGGGTTTAACGGCAGGTTCAGAAAAATCATGAGCTACAAGAAGAAGAATTATGCACTTCTTCATTACGATAATCGGATCTCGATCAAAGGATCTTCCTTGATATCCCGGTCATTAGAACGATTCGGCCGCAGTTATTTGCAGCAGAGTGTCGACAATCTCATGAATGACAGAATACAAGATTTACATAATCTGTATATCGAACTTGAGAAAACAATCAGGTCGCACGGGCTGGATGTGGCGGATTTCATAAAAACCGATATACTGAAAGACTCACTGGAATTGTATCAAAATGATGTAGAGAAAGGAAAACGGAACCGGTCTGCTGCATACGAACTTGCACTGCAATCTTCCCGCACATATAAACAAGGGAGCAGAATTCGCTATTATATCACCGGGACTGAGGCAAATGTGAAGGGCTTTGAAAATGCAAAGGAAGCACATGAATGGGATGCAAATTTCCCTGATGAAAACACGGAATATTATTTGAAGCGGCTGGAAGAGTTTTCGAAAAAGTTCGAGATATTCTTCGATGAACGCGGATTTCAATCGATCTTTTCCGGAGAAGATCTGTTCGGTTTCGATCCGACAGCGATCGTCATCGTCAACCGGAAAGAAAAATCAATTGAACCCGAAGATACGGCGGAGGAAAATTACACGATTGAGTTTGATGATACGGAGAGTTAACTGCGGTTACTCAGTTGGCTGGTAGTTATAGCAAGTCCGCCAAAGGCGGACGAAACAATATCAAAATATTTTCCATCTTTTGAGTTCGCCACGTCACCCAATATTGTGGTAACCGAAGTCGAAGGACTATGTAGAGACTACTCACGATGGCATTTGGTTCATTTCTCTAAACTGTAAAATAATAATTTGGGGATTTGTAATATTACACCGGAACGTTAAACGTCTTCTTAATATAGTCGACGATCGCAAACGTGGAAGCACCCGGCGTAAAGATCTCACCGATCCCCATCTCCTTCAATGTTACAATATCTTCCTGCGGAACGATTCCTCCTCCGAACAACAGCACATCATCCATTCCTTTTTCTTTCATCAGGTTCTTCACCTTCGGGAAAATAGTCATATGCGCGCCGCTCAGCGAACTGATACCGATAGCATTCACATCCTCCTGAAGCGCTGCTTCCACAATTGCTTCGGGTGTTTTACGAAGCCCGGTATAGATTACTTCCATTCCTGCATCTCTAAGAGCAGCGGCAATCACTTTAGCGCCGCGGTCATGACCGTCCAGACCGGCCTTGGCAATCAATACACGAATTTTCTGAATCATATCGTTCCTTTCAAGTACCCGAGTTCTTGGGCGAATGCAGTGAATGAGGTATAAAATTTTGACAGCGGAAATCCGACGACGGTATAATAGTCCCCCGAAATCCGTTCAACAAACACGGCACCAAAATCATCCTGAATGCCGTACGATCCGGCTTTGTCCAAAGGAGATCCTGTCTCAACGTAATCGGCAATCTCTTTGTCCGACAGAATCCGGAAAGTCACGTCTGTCTTCTCGTGGGCAATATATGACTTTTTCGATGCGACATCAACAAATGCAAACCCGGTGTAGACCGTATGCGTCCGGCCGCTGAGCAAACGAAGCATTTCAATGGCATGTTCCTTGGAATCTGGTTTTCCCAACACCATGCCGTCTATTACAACGATAGTATCAGAACCGATAACCATACCGTGCTCGTACCGTTCCGCAACTTCTTTCGCTTTAAGCATTGCTAGACGGGAGACATTCTCTTCAGACGATTTTGTAGTATCGATCACTTCTGGAACAGAACTTGGATGCACCTGAAATGTGAGTCCGATCTGTTTCAGCAGATGAGCACGACGCGGCGATTGTGATGCAAGAATAATAGGTACTGAGGTGACAATCATATTTGTACATAAAAAAGGCGATTCAGACGAATCGCCATAAAATAAAAATTCATTGTAGGCATTACCGGAACATCGCTTTCAAACTTCCCCACGTTCGTTTCACACCGGACACGTTGTGGGAGATTGTCAGTATGTTTGAATACTCTGCCGAGCCGGAGATCGTGACAGATTTAATGCGATACTGGTAAATAGAACCGGTAGTTTTGAATGCTGAAAAATCGACATATTTGTAAAATGAATTCGAACCCTTCTTCCCAATAACGGTAACAGTGCTAAATTCTCCCACTGTGCCGTTGCGTCGTTCAATCACAAATTCTTTGATGTTCGATTCATCAGTAGTTCCCCATTGAATTGTAACGTTGCTGCCGTCGCTTAGAACTTGTAACGTTCCTTCCCGAATAATATCGGATACCGCAAATGATACGATGATGAGTATGAATGTCACGAGAAATTTCATTATGGACCTTTACTTACAAAAACTCGAGAAATTTTTTTGTACCGTGTAGATGTTTTAATCAGGGTATTTAAAAAGGATAAAGATTTTTTGTTACCCCACTCAGATTATTTAATTGAAGGTACTGTAGTTCTTAGTGAATGTCAATTAAAAAATCCAACGATTATAGGTAATAATTCGTAGAAAGAACAAGCTTTTTGTCAGCATTTGATCCATCTCACACTGTTCAATCACAAAATATCATAGCTGTCCAAAATAAAACCCTTATTGGCAAATATTTATCGAAACGAGTGGATTTATGAAAAATATTTTAGGTTGAGAAAAGTAAGCCCTCCCCTACATTTCTTACAGTGTTGGATGAGATGTGGGAGGGAGCGAAATTTAGGAGGATTGAGTGAGCTTTTTCTCCTCCTACCAGGGGGGAGATACAGAGGGGGGGTCTGAAATCATGAAGGGACTTTTGATGGCGTTTTTTGCCATCTACGGGCAAGTGCGAACGGGATTCATCGCGCGCATTACATTTCGCAAGGGGTTCTTGTGCTTCTTTTCTTGTGCCGACCAAATCTTTATACCATGTCGGCATTCCTTCGGAACGCCGTCAAGAAAAGAAGGAATAAGTTTTTTTCTTGTATGATTTATTTTGGACAAGTATGACAAAATATATTAAAACATTAAATTCGCTAAACGAATTCCATCGAAAATTTACAACTGTCGAATAGAATTTCTTTAGAAAGAAGGGAAAAAAACCTCTGCAACCGAATGTGCAGTTCTAAGGATACGATGGGATAAATAGAAGCATTACTGTACATCAGAAACTTTGTGCGGAAGGCGGGACTTGAACCCGCACGCTTTTTGGGCGCCACCCCCTCAAGATGGTGTGTCTGCCAATTCCACCACTTCCGCAATACAACTGTAACAAGAACAATTTCTTTTTTAGTACCGAGGGCCGGACTTGAACCGGCACGGAGCTTGCGCCCCTCAGGATTTTAAGTCCTGTGCGTCTACCAATTCCGCCACCCCGGCAAGGAATTTAGAAATTGGTAAATTTAAAAACCGATAAATTGATGAGTGGACAAAGTTCAAATTACCAAGTTTTTCAATTTAACAATTTTCTGAGGCGCCGATCAGATTCGAACTGATGCATAAAGGTTTTGCAGACCTCTCCCTTACCACTTGGGTACGGCGCCAAACGAAAATCCCGTCCGATGACCGGGACGGGCTCTGGTGTTTTGAGCGGGAAACGGGACTCGAACCCGCGACATCAACCTTGGCAAGGTTGCGCTCTACCAACTGAGCTACTCCCGCGTTTTACACTCACAAATATAATGAACAGTTCCTCATAAGTCAAGAATAACAACAACGTTAGCGTGAAATTTCTACGACTTCGTATTTTAACATACCTGCTGGAACTGTAATTTCCGCAATTTCTCCGACTTTTTTTCCCATCAAACCCTTACCGATCGGCGATGTTGTGGAGATTTTGTTTTGGTCATAATCTGCTTCTTCCGGAGAGACGAGCTGATATTCAATCTTTTTCCCTGTCTTTTGATCCTTCACCGTCACTTTCGTCAAAATATATACTTTATCATTCGGCAGGTCTTTGCTTTCAATTACCCGTGATTTTGATAGTGTTTCCTCCAGCTTGGCAATACGATATTCCAGATGTCGCTGCTCTTCTCGTGCCGCATCGTATTCTGCATTCTCGCTCAAATCTCCGTGTCCGCGTGCTTCGGCAATTTTAGCTGCGACAGTTTTTCGACCGTTGATTTTCATTTCGCGGAGGTTCGCTTCCAATTCAATGAATTTTTCTTTTGTTAAATAAACAACATCACTCATAAGACATCGATAACAAATTAATGGACATGAAAAACAAAAGCCATCGTCCTATTCGGGCAATGGCTGATTTTATTATTTTGAAGTTATAGTAATTTCAGCGTAGAAGCAAGAACATTTTATTTCGTATTCGCCATAATCATGTGGCCAAGCTTATCGCGTTTTGTTTTCAGGTACCGTTCGTTTGTGCTTGTTGCCTGAACTTCAATAGAAATTCGTTCTGTTACTTCAATGCCGTAACCTTTAAGTCCCACAATTTTTTTCGGATTATTCGTAAGCAACCGGACTCTCTTCACCCCAAGATCCAACAGGATCTGTGCAGCAAGACTATAATCCCGTACATCGGCATGAAAGCCGAGCGCTTCATTCGCTTCAACGGTATCTTTTCCAGCGTCCTGTAATTTATACGCTTTTAATTTATTCAACAGACCGATCCCTCTCCCTTCCTGACGCATATACAGAACAATTCCATTTCCTTCATGTTCGATCATGGACATGGATTTATGCAGCTGTTCGTTGCAATCGCACCGCTGAGAACCGAATACATCTCCGGTCAAGCATTCCGAATGCACACGAACGAGAATCGGTTTCGACGAATCGATCGGTCCTTTGACAAGCGCAATGTGTTCCTTTAAATCTACCGACGATGTGTACAAATGCACATCAAAATTTCCGTTCTTTGTCGGCAAATGAGTTGAGACAACCCGCTGAACAAGTTTTTCCCGGTGATGGCGATATTCCACTAAATCTTTAATGGACACTACCTTGAGTCTAAATTGTGCAGCAATCTTTATCAATTCAGGAAGTCGCGCCATAGTACCATCATCGTTCATGATCTCAACGAGCGCTCCGGCAGGATACAATCCAGCAAGAGTGCACAGATCGACGACTGCTTCCGTGTGACCTGCCCGGCGTAGAACGCCACCTTCAACCGCCCGAAGCGGGAAAATATGTCCCGGTCTCCCGAAATCATTTCCTTTTGTTTCAGTATTCGTTAATGCTTGAATTGTTGTCGCGCGGTCTGAGGCAGAAACACCCGTTGTTGTTCCGTGAAGGTAATCTATCGGAACGGTAAACGGTGTTTCGTGCAGAGACGTATTGTTCTCCACCATCGGTTCTAGATGGAGCTCCGCGGCTCTTTTGGCAGTCACAGAAGCACAAAGAATGCCGCGTCCTTGCTTTACGAAAAAGTTAACGATTTCTGGTGTGATGGACTCGGCAGCTGCCACAAAATCGCCTTCATTTTCACGATCTTCATCATCCACCACAATGATCACTTTCCCCTCGCGAAGATCAGCAAGTGCTTCATCTATTGTATTTAGCGTAAATGGCATTACTTTGCGATACTTTCTACTTCACCATGTTTATTTACAACCGAGATCGAATTCCGTTCGATCTTCACTTTTATTTTATCAGCAATTTCGATCAACAGCGTTTTTTCGTCCACACTGACAACATCGCCATGAATTCCGCCAGCGGTAATGATTTTATCACCTTTTTTAATCTGCCCAAGCAGTGCTACGCGTTCTTTCTGGCGTTTCTGCTGAGGACGGATGATCATAAAATAAAAAATGGCAATAATTAATCCGAACATAATCAGCGTGCTATAGATTTCTCCGCCGCCCTGACCTTGTTGTGCTGGTGCCATTGCAATTATTGAATTAAACATTATAACTCCCTTATTCTGATTGGTTTATAGATAGTAATGAAACTAAATTTGAGCAGCTAATTGGTTTAATGTTTCTTTTTTCCAAGTGCTAAATGTTCCTGAAATAATCTGTTTTCTGGCTTCCTTCACTAACCATAAATAGAAAGAAAGATTATGAATGGAAGCTAATTGTAATCCAAGGATCTCATCAACCTGAAACAAATGCCGTAAATATCCGCGGGAAAAATTTTTATTCGTATAACTTTCAAATCCGTTATCCAGTGCAGCATCATCCATTTTCCACTTTGCATTCCGGATGTTGATCCGTCCATTTCGTGTAAAGAGCATTCCGTTTCTTCCGTTGCGGGTTGGCATCACGCAGTCGAACATATCAATACCTCGTTCAATACTCTCTAACAGATTTTCCGGCGTTCCGACTCCCATTAAATATCGCGGTTTCTCATTGGGAAGGAACTGAGTTGTGTATTCTGTCATCTCATACATTACATCAGCCGGTTCACCAACTGCTAGTCCGCCGATTGCGTACCCTTCAAAATCCATATCTACCAACGCCTTTGCGCTATCCGCCCGGATGTGCTTAAATACGCTTCCCTGGACGATTGCGAATAATGCCTGCTTGTGTCCGTATATTGGCGAAGTATTGTTCAGCGCCTCCTGACACAACTTCGCCCATTTCACTGTTAGTTTATTGGATGTTCGGGCATACTCTTCGTCGCTTGGATACGGCGGGCATTCATCCAGCACCATCATAATA
>JALNZH010000147.1 GCA_023229405.1 Bacteroidota bacterium | reverse complement strand
TGAATTCAGTATGCAATCAAGCAAAGTATTATTTTGCAACGCTGAATAATGAAATTACTTACTGATGTTTTGCAAAATAAAAAAACTGGTCATGGTGAGCAAGGCGCAGGTTTAACCTATTAAGTCATCCTTCAAAAAGCCAAAGTTTTTTCCACGATAACCATCTTTTCTGCGCCACGCCGAACCATTTTCCCAAAAAAGTAATTTATGCGTGACATCATACTTGTCCAAAATTAATCATACAAGAGAAAAACATATTCCTTCTTTTCTTGACGGGGTTCCAAAGGAATGCCGACATGGTATAAAGATTTGGTCGGCACAAGAAAAGAAGCACAAGAACCCCTTGTGAAATGTAACGTGCGCGATGAATCCCGTTCGCACTTGCCCGTAGATGGCAAAAAACGCCATCAAAAGTCCTTTCATGATTTCAGACCCCCTCTTTTTCTCCCCCTTGGTAGGGGGAGAAAAAGCTCACTCAATTGTTGAGGAGTGTGAGAAGGGAAGTCCGCACACCATGTGGCGGACTTCCCTTTCCACAGATTATTTTACCATCAGCAGTTTTTTTGATTCACTATAACTGCCGGCCTGCAGCCGGTAAAAATAAATTCCACTTGCCATGCCGTTAGCATTCCACAGGACATCGTTCCAGCCCGCCGATTGACGGTCGTTTACCAGTACGGCAACTTCTCTGCCAAGAATGTCATGAATCGTCAGTTTTACATGAACTGAATACGGAAGAGCGTAACGAATGGTTGTTGTCGGATTAAACGGATTTGGGAAGTTCTGATGAAGCTGAAACGTCCCGGGAAGTTGTAGCGTAGTATTGGCGATAGCTGACGGCTGGTCGATCCTCAAAGAATCGTAGACGGAGAGCCCTTTGTGCATGAGGATACTGAGGGTATCGCCAGCCATCGGGATGGAATCTCCAATGAATGCCATGCTCCATGTGTATCGCCACGTACCGCCGACATTTTCATAAAGGTAAATGGAATGTACTCCCCCAGTTGGCTCATCGTACAATACCTTTACTTGTTCGTTACGGGAATTGAATATCTTATAGTTCAATGGTGTCTGCGTAACGCCGAATTGGGCCCAAGCATCTATCACAGTGTCAACAATTGTGTTATAAAAAACTACTGTGTAATCACACGGATGGCGGAATCCCTTAACATCAAGGGTGCCGTCATTGTCCGAATCGAAATCGTATCTTGTCAATGAAGTGAATAAATTTTGAAGTGCTGGTCGATTCCATTGTGCCTGTTTGAGATTGGTGCCGGCATCATTCGACTGGAGCGCCAATCCATCGAACGACGGTGATTCTCCTTTCAACGGTAATAATCCTTCATGTATAGTATAGATATTTTTGGTTGTATTATAGACCGAGAAGATCCTGGCTGTGGCATCAGAATCGCTGAACGAAATGATATAAGAATCGTTTGTCAATTTGGGAAAATCAATGATCACGGCATCCAATCCATACGAGGTATTTTTTGCAATGAACGTTGCTTTTGACGGGGATAACATCGTCCGAGGATTTTGTTTTGAAAAAGTTCCCGTTGTGTATGAGGTAGTATTCGTGCCATCACTCAGATCGAACCGCAGGGTCATTGCATTGCTGTTCGGCAATGATGCGAGATTGATTATAAAGATTTGACTGTCCACGCTTGTTTGAACAAATTGCGAAAATTGGTGAACGAACCCTGCTCCGTAGTCACAAAACACATTCAATGATAACGGGTCGGATTCCGGATCGCCGATGAATGCAACCATCGATTGTTGTTCTTCAGTAATCACGGCTCCATTGAAAAATGGAGAGTACCCTTCCGGTATCATGAGTGAAGGGTGTCCATTTCCGGAATTGTTGATTGTAAAATATCGACTTTCGGTATAATCAACGGGATTGCCGGAGGAATCTTTAAGAAAAATACGAAGCTTCCCGAAATAACAGTCCGGGGATTCGGGCGTGTACCATTGAACCGACCCGGTATTCGGAACATTCAATCCTACCGTTGTTGGTGTATCCGATCCATCTTTAATGAAGAAAATGTCAACTGTCCCGCCGCTCTGTATGGTTTCCCATTGAATTTCCTGAATCAAAGATACCGTCACATGTTCGGTGAAATTCTTCATGGAGATTGATGTCCCGAACATGAATTTATCGAAATTATTATTTCCCACCAGCCGGGCAAACATCGTTTTGTGCAATATGTCCTGCACAGTATAGCCATACACCAATGCAGAAACGATTTGCGTTGATTCTCCAGGATCCAACGAAAAATAATCCGTTCCCATCACGTAATCAGCATCTTGACCATATAAAGGGGTGATGTCGTTTGCGATCGCCGGTCCGGAATTATATATTCCCGGTGTCAGACGCTGCCATAGCTGTTCGTCGTTACCCAGGGGAATGTCGTTGGAAGGGGCAAAGTTCATGAAACTGGCAATCGTATTCTGTTTTGGTCCAATAAATGCATTTCCATATTTCCCGACCGGTCCGACCCAAAGAGGATTTCGTGCACAACTATTTCCAAAATCTCCGGTAATGGCAACACCCTTTGATTTGTAGAGGACTGTGTAGTCGTCATCATACTCATTACCGCTCATATAATTTCCTGTAACACCCACATATGTTCCCATTAGATATCCGAAGACAACTTTTTCATATCGGTAGGTACTGAGATTCTGAATATCATAAATACGAAACAGCACATCTTTAAACATTGGCGAATTAAGTTGCACGTAACGGACATCAACCTGGATACCCTGTCCGGTCACAGCGGGATTGTTTGAATCCGGATGGAACACATATCCATGCGGATTGTTCTGAGCGAAATTGAACCGAACGTCATTCTGGTCATCAACTGTATAGAACGCTTCGAGATCTCCAACATATTTTCCGGGACCATGCAAACCATTCCATAGACCGCCCCACGAAGTCGGCCATGAAGTATTATCTTTGCTTATTGGAACTTTATCTGATGAAGCATTCACAGTACTGGCATGAGGCATAAACGTCCACGCTTCTCCGTTCGGTCCGCGATCTGCGCTCGTAGCAGGACGGCTGACCGGGCAGGTGATGACGGAATGAATGGTATCAGGTATCCCGTCAGTATTGTAGTCTTTAACAGGTAATAATACACCGACAAAGAAACTTTCATCACCAATGTAACCATTGGATGATCTCATCCAGGCTCCGCGGGGACCATTATCCATCGGCTGTGCGATGACTCCCCAGTTGCCGAAAACAGTTCTAATAGTGTTTCCGTCCATAACTGCGGAACGGTAATACTGTGGTCCACTTAATTGTGTGAGACCATATTGTACTGTCACATACAGAAGAGCAATGCAGTATAGCGTTATTGTGCGAAGACGAATGGGTTTCATATTTAACTCTGCCTCCAGGAATAGCTCGTTTCGCCGGTTTTACCCGACGGAAAAATTCAATGTCACAATTGTGATCCCACGATCTGTAGACGGTGAGCATCCAAAATGATACATACTGGTGCAAAACATAACTGAAATTACGCGTGTAGTCAAGTCTGTTAGTATTCTAGAAATTGGCTTTTAAAGCCTACCGAGACTTTCGTAGTGAGATTCAAATTTTTCACAGTAAATCTCCCTAAGACCAAAATATATCACAATAACACAATGACCACAACGGTGAATATTATTTTTACTCAACAGAAAAGTGAAAAATTATACTCCTTCACTGGCTTTCATCCTTCATCCACTCATCGAACAATTTACTGTCTCTGACATCACAATAGTGCGGTTGAAACGAGTCATTGATGAATTTTTTGACAGTTATTTTATATGTGCAATTTTCATCAATTGTTGATGTTGCCCTGTCTGTAAACGGCAAAAATATATTCCGGATGAAACCGTTGAGGCATTCCATTTTATTTCTTGCCATCCTACTGTTTGTATTTCATTTACGAGCCTGGCAATCTCTCTTCCGAGTACGTCGTGCATGGTCAGTTTCACGTTTATGGTTGAAGAGAGAGAATAGTGAATGGTAGTAGATGAGTTGAAGGGATTAGGGAAGTTTTGAAGCAATTCCATTCTCTCCGGAGCCAGATCATTTTTTCCGGATGTTCCCGTGAACATGTCGGAAAGGGGCCGGTACCAAACGCCATCGTCTGTGGCTGCATACAGATATGTTCCTCCGGAGTCAACAATAAGCGCATTGATTTGAGACGTTGTTAATCCAGTGCTGACGGTGTTCCATATGGTGCCGTTGTTAGTGGAAAGAAAAACGCCGCTCCAGCCGGTGCCGGCAAACAACAGGCCGGTGTTAGTTGCTGCAAATGTATTCACATACGTATTGGTCAATCCATTGTTGATAGGTTCCCAGCTGTTTCCGTGGTTTGAAGTACGGTATGCACCCCCCGTCATTGTTCCAGCAAAAAGGAATGTGTCCCGTGCAAGAAGAGTTACAATATACGTTACATTCAATCCCGAATTCATTGGTGTCCAAACTATACCCTCATCAGTGGAAAGAAAAACTCCTCCCATTGTTCCTACATAGAGAGCACTGTCATGTACTGCAAGGGATCGCGTATCATTATTCGTGATTCCATTACTGACAGAACTCCAGTGTGAACCTGTATCGGTTGTTCGGTACACACATCCGTCATAGAGCGTATCATGAAACGTTGCGAAGACAGAAAGATCGCCGGACTCTTTCGCGGGGAACACCGCAAATCCGGTGACATTGGTGATTGAGAGACCTCCGCTCACATCGTTCCATTGAGCGCCGTTGCTTGTTGAAAAGAAAATGCCTTCGTTGGCGGTCCCTGCAAAAAGTATTGTGCCAAGCCTACCGAGCGAATGCACATCTTTTGTATTAATACCATTGTCCGTTTTGTTCCAATGGAGGCCATGATCTGACGATCGATAGATGCCGTTTCCAGAACATGCAAAAAGAAATCCGTTGGCTTCAATAAGATCGTTCACATTTCCTGTGCATAACGTATCGGTATGTCTCCATTGAGCTTGACCGAAATTGAAAATGGCGAAACTCGTCATGGCAAAAATGATACAACATTTAAGGATGTTCATAGGAAACTCGATTCTTTTCACTGTTGCGACAGACATTAAGAAACTAAAGATCAGTTTTCCGAAAATATATCATGCCTTATCTTTTCTGATGGATAAAGAATTCGTCCGGTGTTACCGGTGTGTGGAAGGAGGGAAGATACTCAGAGAGGATCGATCTAAGGATCCCGTGGTCCAATTCGCGGTTTGGGCCGTCGAATTATATTTTACATATTGCAAACGTACTAGGAATACAGCGTTCAGTCAAGCATAAAAAATACACAAACATTATACATTGCGACAATGTACTCTTATTTCAATCGCAGTAAATCAATGACAGGAATACGGTGGAACAATGCTCAACTGCATGAATTCCACGTAACGGCTGACAAGACAATTTGACAACGTCAACAGGAGGAGGACGACTTTGGTAACATATGATACTATTTTAGAAGGAGCATTTTTTTAAAATTACTATACCCACCTGCCTGCAAACGGAAAAAGTACATTCCGCTCGAAAGCGCTTGTGCATTCCATTTCACTTCTTTCCAACCCGCTGTTTGTTGTCCGTCCACGAGCGTTGCGATTGTTCTGCCGAGCAGGTCATGAATCGTTATACGAACATGTGTGGAGTAGGGGAGAGCAAACCAAATGGTGGTGGATGGATTAAATGGATTGGGATAATTTTGCTTCAGCGAAAAGGTCTGGGGAATTGTTTCCGTGAGTTCCTCGACCGGAGTTACGATGTTCCATCCGGCAGAAACAATGTCTGTGCCGCCGTAACTAATATCGCCGGCCGCATCAAAAACCGTCGATGTTCCGGTACCGGTAATTGTCGTATCTACTAATTGTCCCTCAGGACTGTAATACATCGTCCGTGCGTAGAATTTTACCATCGCTCCGATCTCCTTCAGTTGATCCCACGCTTTCGGCGCGGCAAAGTAGAGCGTATTCTTTTCGAGTAAATTTTTCCAGACGCGGACATTTGTTTTTAGTATTTGCCCTGTATCATTGTGCCATTGTATGAGCATATGTTGTGATGCGGAGACCGGATCGGCATTAAATGGTACATCTCCCGGCAGTTTCACATGGGCCAGGGCCAGTTCTGTTTCAAAATCTTCTGGTCCAGAAATGGCATTGTTGAACAATTCAAAACGGATGCCCCACCAATAGTCGGTAATATAATCTCCTACATGCGTTTGACTGAACTTGACGGCATTGGGAAGATTGTTCATCACCAATTTTACTTTTACCGAGTCCGTATTGATTTTTTCGAGATGAAAATTGATGCCGGTGACGAATTGTTCCGCACTTATGGAGACTGAATCGGCAAGGTACATGGACGGCTGGTGATCGTACCATTGTTTGGAATAGCCGGGGTATTCTGCGGATACACTGTACTGCCCAGGTGCGATGCCCGGGAAATTATAGTATCCTTGACCATCGGCAGTCATAACAGAATAATATCCTGAACGTGAAGAAATGTAGATCCATGCATTCGGGATAGGATCACCATTGCTATTTTGCACAGATCCAGAAATTTTTCCTCCTTTGGCGAGAGAAAAATCTATATCTAACACGGTCTGTTCGTTAAGAACGGAGATAGTATCGGCGTTCAACCTTGATGACTGTTGATTATACCATTGTTCCAGATACTCGTAACTTGACGCGGAAACAATATACTTACCCCCGGGGATGTTGTTCAATGTATATGCTCCGGCGTTATTGGCGCTCACAGAGAAATACGATCCGGTGGAATTTACGGCGTATATACTCGCATAGGAGATTCCAACGCCTGAGGTATTCTTCACCATGCCAGTAATGGAGGCAGCTTTCGGCAGTGTGAAATTAATATTCTCTTTCCATTCATCATCTTGAAAGATCAATGGTGTTGCGAGTGCGTACGTTTCAACATTATTATACCATCGTTGAGAGTATTGATCTTTCGAGGCTGTCACGTAGAGTTTCTTCCCGACAGGAAGTTTCTTTACCGCATAATTCCCCGAGGGATCGGTATGGGCCGATTCCACATAATAATAATTTGAATCAAGAACAGAAACGGTAACACCAGCGATTGGATTTCCCAACGGCGTAGTTACGCTGCCAGTGATTACGCCTCCAGTTTGCACGATGAAATTGATGTGTGGAGTATTCGTGTTGATAATAACCGGGATCGTTGTTGCGGTGATTATGTCCGACGCGCCGTTATACCACTGTTCGAGAAAATTATCGCTTGAGACGATGGCGTAATAATTATTGGTCGACAGGCCATTGACGATATAATTTCCTGAATCATTCGTGAATGCAAGGGAATAAAGGTAGGAGGTCGAATCGATCGCAAACACCTCGGCATTTGAAACCGGAGTTCCGTTTTTATCTTTCACACTGCCCGAGAATGATCCTCCGCGGGAAAGGACAAAATTAATGTTCGGCGTATCATATCCGAAGGTCACCGGAATAGCATCTGCACTATCCATCGACAGTGTATTATTATACCACTGCTGTACATAACCGTTGCTTCTTGCAACTGCAAAATATTGCCCTGTTTGTATTCCATCAATGACAAATTTCCCCGCACTGTTCGTATAATCCACAGTCCAAAAATTGTTCAGGGAATCCTGTACGGTGACCGATATATTCGGCATTGGTTTCCCCTGCTCATCCGTCACCATGCCAGAGATGGATCCCGTCCGTTTCATAGAAATATTTTTCACTGAAACTGCATCGGTTATATTCACAGTGAATTCGAAGATCGATTGATAATAATCTGCATACACCGAAAGGGAATACATTCCGGAACGCAAATGGATTTTATAATAACCAGAATCATCGCTGGTGGTGTAACGGTATGCAGGTCCTGAAAAACTCATGTCCGCGTTGGGTATGCCTTGTCCGGTTTTTTCATCGATAATTCTTCCCTGAAGGCCGCCGCTCACTTTAACAATGCTGAAATTGACATTTGTCGTTCCCGGCAGAACATTGTCCCATCCTGACGGTTCGAAATAGTATCCGTATTCATACATATTGATGGAGACGAAATATGGTTCGGGTTCGGAAAGCGGTTTAAAGACTTTTAAGGTATAAGTACCGTTTGGCTGAGTGTACGTTGTCGTACCAAGTATATTCGACGAACCGACGACCGGGATTCCTCCGACACCGGATGAATTGATCTTCACCGAGCCGATGATGGTCGAGTTGGAGCGCTGCAGCAGCATATTGTGTTGTACTGTTTGGTTTTGATCGATAGAAAACGGCTCGTAGGACTGTGTGGGTTGCAGATACTCGTCCGAGTGTGCCGGCGGATTCAATTCCAAAGTCCAGTATCCAGCAATTGCGCCGAGTTTAAAATAACCGGAAGAGTCGCTGATACCAAAGATAGTCCGATCATTGTCGCACCCAAAGGGACAGCGTGTACTAGCAACCAGCCGTGCTTTCCGAACCGGATCACCGTTCTGATCTTTTACAAAGCCTTCAATAAATTCTTTTGCCTTCTGATAGGAGAGTGAAAAATATGTCGTATCGTTTACAATTTTCAGCAACGTGTCTGACGGAGGAATGAATCCATCAGGAGTCACATCCAATGTGGTAAGGATAGCGGTAACTTCCGGATTTGCCGTTGTATCGAATTGGAGTGAGACCGTTCCGGATGAATCCGGAATGAGATATCGTAAGTAGCTGACATTCGGTGAATAGGAATAAAAACCAACAAGCATATCTTTTAGTGCCGGCGTAATGGCACCGAAAACGATTCTTGAACTCGGTTGTTGAATCACCGTCAGCCGTGCCGAAGAGACATCTAAAAAATTATCCACCTCAAATAACAGCGATGCGCAAATTGAATTAAAG
>JALNZH010000146.1 GCA_023229405.1 Bacteroidota bacterium | reverse complement strand
CTTCACTTCGTACTACCATACATCAGCAGAACTCGTTCAGAATCACGACGATAGTATATTGATTGTTTCCATTGCTGAGTAGTTACAGCAAATGTTAAAGTGCGACAGCATAGGGGCAAGCGGCTGATTGAGCAGCATGTATCGGGCATTTCACAGGAAATGGAACAGATTCCGTCCCACCAAACACGGAGCGATAGGACTATGATGGAACTGTTTCGGAAGTGTGCAATCTAACTGTTGCCGAGCATGTTATTTTTTCAGTCGAATTGTTTTCCCTGTCGCTGCGCTTGTTTTCGCTGCTTCCAAAATTTCCATCACGATCATATTGTTTTCCAATGACGATACGTCGAACGGCGGAAGGACAACGTTCTTTTGAACAACTGCCGCCAACAGTGCGAACGGATCATCAAAAGGCGAAATGCGTTCCTGCAGTTTCTCTTTTTGCTCCTGTTCATTTTCACTGAGACGGTACCGTAGATCGGACCGATTATCGCTGAGAATATATCCTGTAGTTCCATACACTTCCATGTCTTTCCGCGCAATGGGCCAATTCCAGGAAGCCTGAATGAGCCCCTGTGTGTTCGGGTATTTCAAAATAATCGTCGCTTCATCATCCACATTTGGATACAATTCCGGTTTTAGTGTTTGAGTAACTGCAGTCACCTCTTCGGGTCGTTCTCCATTCTTTAACCACGTTATCAGATTCGCACCGTAGCATCCAAAGTCGGTTAACGCACCTGCTCCGTTCTTGACCGGATCCGTTAACCATTCCAAAAATTCTTGATTAATGCCTAATTCAATCGGTCCTTTATGACCGTCATGAACAACTATTTTCCGCAATGGTCCGACCGCTCCACGATTAACCATTTCGTGTATTTTGTGATTTGTGGAGTACCACGATGTTTCATAATTGGTCAGCAAATGGATCTTATATTTTTTCGCCAATGCTTTCATCCGTAAGGCATGATCCAGACTAACCGCCAATGGTTTTTCTACCATCACATGTATACCGAGCGGGGCAAAAGTTTCCACAATTTTGAGATGATCGAAAATAGTTCCGAACGCTGTAACAGCTTCGGGTTTTGTTGAGGCAATCATTTCTTCCATCGTGGCGAATACTATTTTCATTGAAAATCCGTGCTGTTTGGAATATCGCTGAGCCAGGTCTCGATTCGGTTCTACAATGCCGACAATGGTAATGTCCCCCCGATCTGGACGCCCTAAAATCCAGTGGACATGTGTGTGTGTGAGTCCGATAATTGCAACGCGTACCGGCAGAGATTTTGCTGTTTGACCATGTAATTGTGCGATCATAAGAAATATGAGTAATGTTGATATAAAGTAAATATTCGGAGTCAACGTTGCTGATTTCATATGGAATATGTTTTTCCTGTTGCCATGATAATTAATGTTTGACGCAGATTGTTCTTGGAAGTTTTTCTGTCACTTTCAATCCAAATAATATTTACACGACTTCTGATTGCTGCAACACTTATACCGTCGTCACTGGTAACGTGCCGTTTTAGTGTAATCGGTGACTCCATTCAAATAGCAGATTTCGACAAAAATATCCTCGTCTATTGTGCTTTCCTGAATGCTAGTTGCACAATCCTACAGTGGATAAGTGAAACGGACTGGAATCGAACAGCGTTTATGAACAAATACTTCTCGGCGAATATCGGATTAGACAGTCCATTTTTAAAGGTCGCCTTGAATTTCACGTTTTTAGGCAATGTAATTAGAATACTCTATAGAGTAATGTATTGAAAATGCTCAAATATTTGATCAACATACTACGGTGAAAACCACTATTCATGAATAATCGCATCGATACCATTGAAACATAATAATTGCTGGGAAGTGATGCAATGCGGAAGAGAACCTGGGGGCGAAAATACCGAAAAGGGGATTTGTCCCGTTGCATTGCCTAACCATCTTGATCGTATCAATCACGGTACGAATGGCGGCAGGGTTTGTTGGGCGATGGATCACAATTTATGTGAATCACGATTTCATGATTCACACATTCAACGATTAGAAAATTGTTTTCGATGTTCGTTTTTAAACGATGTCCACGATGAAGAAAGCCATAATTTTATTCTGCTGCCTAAATCGTAATGCCCGTTGCTCTATAAGTAAGTCGATTGTTATTCCTTCCAAAAATTATCCGGCCGCGTGAGTGAAGCGTCCGGAACCTATTTTACCCAAACTTCTCTCTCCCACATCCTTTGAACGAATCAGTAGACGCGCCCAACTTCATCCGGACAAATGGATTATTGATAGTTCAACTATTTTTGAATACCAAGAGAATGTTTATTTGCTCCATGGAAAATATTGTTGCGAATCTGTTTAAGGAAACGGAGTAGCGGCTAGAATATTTATTTTTGCGGAGATAAATTCGTGTATTAAAGTTTGGAATCATAATCGATATGTCGATCCATTCCAATTATCGTCAATTGACGAAAATGGAAGTACCGAGCGAAAAATAATCTTGTCAGCAAAATATTTTGTCCAAATCGAAGTTTTGGAACCGGCGCTGCTTGACAAACGATAAATTTGTCTTATATTGTAAACAGTAATAATTGTTCTTTACATAAGCACTCTTTTACTTATCAAGAACGACTGAGGGATCAGGCCCGATGACGTCGTAGCAACCAGTTCTGCACACCTTGCAGAATGCTAGGTGCTAATTCCTGCTCCGTTATTAGAATGATGGAGAAAGATGAGAAGAAGGCGGATACATATACCCTGTAGCCTCTTCCGATCATCGTGAAGAGGCTTTTTTCGTTTAAATCATACACTCATTACAGGAGTATTGTATATGCGCTTACGAACCATTTCCATTCACGCCGGTGTTGACAAAGACGCTGCATATAACAGCGTGATTACACCGATTTACCAGACTTCCACTTTTCGCTTTGAGGATATCGGCAAAACAAAAGGGTACGATTATTCCCGCACGGCAAATCCTACAAGAACTGCATTAGAAGAAAATATTTGTGCGCTTGAAGGAGGCGTTCTCGCACGAGCGACAGCAACAGGAATGTCTGCAATTGCTACAACACTGCATTTCTTCAAAGCCGGTTCTCACATTATCTGCACAAATGATTGCTATGGTGGAACGGAACGGTTACTTCGAACATATTCCGAAATATTCAATTTTAAAGTAACGTATGTGAATATGCAGAATCTGGATGAAGTAAAGAATGCATTACGTCCTAATACAAAAGCACTGTGGATCGAAACGCCGAGTAATCCGTTGCTGAACATTGTTGACATCCGTGCGTTGAGTGAAATCGCCCATAATCATACTGCATTGTCGATTGTGGATAATACATTTCTTTCTCCTGTTAACCAGCGACCGTTTGAACTTGGTGCAGATATTATTGTTCATTCAACAACAAAATATTTGAATGGTCACAGCGATGTTGTTGGTGGCGCAATTGTTGTCAATTCGCCGAAACTAGCTGAACGATTGCATTTTCTTGTTAATACATTAGGTCAGGGAGAATCGCCATTTGATAGTTGGCTTGTTTTGCGCGGAATTAAAACCCTTATTCCGAGAATTAAAGCTCACGAAGAAAATGCGCTTGCTGTGGCAAAATTTTTGAAATCTCATCCCGCAATTCGCAAAGTGAATTATCCTGGTTTGGAATGTCATCCGCAACATTCGCTGGCTCTGCGTCAACAATATGGATTTGGCGGAATGGTCTCCTTTGAAGTAAACGATGGCATTGAAGAAGTGAATTCAATTCTTCGGTCGGTAAAAATATTTTCCGTCGCCGAATCGCTGGGGGGGATTGAATCGCTGATCTGTCATCCCGTAACAATGACGCATGCTTCAATGAATGCGGAATTGCGTGAACAGGCGGGAATTAATGAACGTGTGATCCGGCTTTCGGTCGGGATTGAAGATCCGAATGATCTTATCGAAGATTTGGATAAAGCATTTCAAGTGTACGCGCCGGTGTTTGCCGGATCGTCAATTGAAAACAATAAATAAAAGGAATATTACCATGGTGATCCGTGAGATTTCACCAAAAAAGCTGAAAGAATTGATTCAAAAGAGGATTTTCAATTGATCGATGTCCGCGAACCAGATGAACACGCATTTTGCAATATTGGCGGAACAGTGATACCGCTCGGCACAGTGCTGCACAACGCCGAGTTAATCCACAAGGAAAAACCAGTGGTGCTTTATTGCCGCCACGGCAGGCAAAGCGGAGAAATTATTGATCAACGGCAAAACAAATTCGGATTGACAAATTTATATACCTCGTATCGGAGGTGTCCTTGCATGTACCGACGAGGGTGATTCAACCATTTCGAAATATTAAAAATAAAAAATAAAATTCTGCAGGCTTGACAACGAACTTCTTTCTTCTATCTTACATAGACAATCTTATGTTCGCCAATTCTTCAATACATACGTTGTACACAAGTAGATCTATTCTGCTGACTTCCTCGTTGTACCTCAATAGCCATTGCCTCTGTTGTTGTTGATCTCTGTCTTCACCGTTATATCTCACACTTAGCTTAGTAACTGCGCCAATACATCTTTATTGCGCACAAAACATTTCTTGACAGAAATTATCACCAATGGAAAATATTTCCAACTTACATTTATTCTACGCAAGTCATCCAACAGTAGAACTCAGCTCACCGTACTTTGACGGTAACTTCCTCTGTTGTTGCTAAGCATAATCCCCTCGCTGCAAGGTAGTGAACAGTACCACAGCACCAAATATCGGTACGACCATTTGATGGAATACCTGCGCTAAAGGTTTTTACTTGCCAGGGTACATTGACTGAAAGCGAATACCTCGTTACAAAAAACTAATATTTTCATTTTTAATACTATAAGGAAATCTATGCAACGTTTTATGTTCTTGCTCATTGTAGTCTACGCTTCAATTCTTTTTTCACAGGAAAAAGGTGTTTTTCATGGTAACATTGTTTCGCTAAAAGGGGAGGTAATTCCCGGCGCAAATATAGTGGTAACAGGAACCAAAATTGGAACAGTTTCAAAAATCGATGGATCGTTTGAACTGAAACTATTTGCCGGTACATATAAAATTACGATAAGTTTGCTTGGCTATAGGACTGTTAAAGAAGAAATTCTCATTTCAGAAAACAGGGCCGTTTCAAGGGTCTTTTCATTAAGTGAAGATATTATTGGCAGCAATGAGGTGGTTATCATCGGAAACCGAAATTCCAACCGCACAATTGTCAATTCTCCAGTGCCGATTGATATTATCGGTGCTAAAGAAATAGCATCAAACGGATATACACAAACAACTCAAATTCTGCGTGCGCTTGTTCCGTCATTTAATGCACCGCAACCATCACTGGTTGACGGAACGGATCACGTTCGTCCAGCAACATTGCGTGGACTTGGACCGGACCAAGTATTGGTGCTTGTGAACGGAAAACGCCGACATACGAGTGCGCTCGTTCATACCAACGGAACCGTTGGTCGTGGTGCAACAGGTGTTGATTTGAATGCGATTCCGGTTTCGGCGATCGACCGCGTGGAAGTGCTGCGAGATGGTGCTTCAGCACAATATGGTTCTGATGCCATTTCCGGTGTCATCAATATTATTTTAAAAGAGAAAACAGGAATTGATGCCGGCGCAAGTTACGGGCAATATCTTAGCTCTGCTTCACCAGGATATACAACGTCTGAAGGAAACCGTGCAGTTGAAACAACCAATTTTGCGTCGGGAACGTATGACGGATTACGATGGGATGCCGATGGGAAGAAAAAATCTTTACACTATTCCGATGGCCAAACGATCAATGCTCACCTTGGTTATGGGACTGAAATTGGAGACGGGAAAATTTATATCAGCGGTGAATACGGAACTAAAGGGGGAACAAGCCGCGGCGGAATTGATCCACGTGTCCAATACAGTGCAGGTGATCCTCGAGAATTATCGTTCAATCGTGATACTCATAAATTTGGCGATGGTGAAATAAATGACGGAAGTATTTTCTTTAATGGATCGTATCCGATACAAGAAAATATTTCGATCTACGCATTTGGCGGTTACAGCCATCGTGCAGGAAAAGCGGCGGGATTTTATCGGCGGTCAAATGATCCTCTTGGCAATGTGCCTGCAATTTATCCTGATGGATTTTTACCATACATCGAAACGGGAATCAACGATCTTTCTGTGTCCGGAGGATTGAAAGGTTCGTTTGGTGAATGGACGTATGATCTTAGTGAAACATATGGATCGAATGAATTGGAATTCCGCGTGACGAACTCCCTCAATGCTTCGTACTGGACAAAATCACCAACGGAGTTTACTGCCGGTACATTAGTATCAAAGCAAGCAACAACAAACTTCGATATTTTCCGCTCTTGGAATATCGGAACAGAATTTCCATTGAATACTTCATTCGGTGCTGAATTCCGAAATGAGAACTATCAAATCAAAGCCGGACAGCCTGAATCGTATTTGCGTGGCGACTCAACGTCGAAGGCAATTGGTTCGCAAGTATTTCCGGGTTTTCTTCCATCGAATATTGTCAATCAATCGCGAAACAATATTGGTGTCTATACGGATGTGGATCACAATATATTTCAACAATGGTTAGTAAGCGTTGCGGCTCGGTTTGAAAATTACAGTGACTTCGGTTCAACGACTACTGCAAAGATCTCTTCCCGGTATGATATTGCATACGGATTATCGGTGCGAGGTGCGGCAAGTACTGGATTCCGCGCACCATCACTGGCTCAAGAATATTTCTCAACAACACAAACAGTTTTTGTTAACGGGGTTCCGAATGAAGTGGGAACATTTCCGGTTAGTTCACCTGTAGCAAAATCTCTTGGAGCTAAAGATTTGAAAGCAGAGAAATCTGTGAATTATAGTACCGGCATTACATATAATTTTGATGACATTTCGTTGACTGTAGATGCATATCAAATATCGATTACTGACAGAATTGTTTTAACAGAAACTTTTAACGATGCATCGGTAAAAACCTATTTACTAAATTTAGGTGTAAATGCCACTGCAGGACGTTTCTTTACAAACGCGATTCATACTAAGACGCAGGGTGTTGATATTACCGGTCATTACGGTATAGACCTTGATGCGGTAGGGAAATTGATATTGACAACAGCAATTAATTTCAATAAAACTGAAATTACGAATAAATCATCTATTGTAACACCGGCAGCGTTACAGACAGTTACAACGATTCCACTGTTTGGTAGAATTGAACAAGGTCGTACTGAACACGGACAACCAAGCAGTACATATACGCTACTTGCAAATTATCAGAATCAAGATTTTGATGGATTTATCCGCGGTGTTCGTTATGGTGAGATTACATCATACGGGAGCATTACAGATCTTACGCTCGATCAAACATATTCCGTAAAATGGTTATTTGATTCAGAAGTCGGGTATCATGGCTTGTCGAATATTGGTATAGCTGTTGGAGTAAATAACATATTTGATGTTTATCCGGATAAAGTGTTAAAAGCAAACAGTGCGAATGGTCGTCTTCCGTACAATGCGTTCTCGCCGTTCGGCTTTAACGGAAGATTTGTCTATACGCGTGCATCGGTTACTATTTAATTAGCACCGTGGTGCCGTGCCCGAGTGGTTAAGGGGAGAGTCTGCAAAACTCTTTTGCATCAGTTCGAATCTGATCGGCACCTCAAACGTAAAGAGGTTCCAAAATACCATGGCCAATAATGCTTTAATTGTAAAGCAAAAGACAATGCCACGCGAGAAGGCTGTTTTTCACTACCAAGAAAAATAACTTCAAAGCTCAACTTGATTCCGTCTCCAGTGGAGCGTAGCACAAAAACGCTCTGCTTAATTTATTTGCATTTTTCAAAAGCCAATAAACAGAAATAGCATCCTTTAGGATGCTATTTCTGTTTACGTGTCCGGGACATGCAAAAAACTGGAGGGCAGACTCGTTGCTCCCTGCTTGCACCAACGGTGTCAATTGGGACCGGCAGGCAGGCGCTCCTCGGAGTGATATTGCTATGAGATTTAACAGATCGTGTTGTAATGATTTCTCCATTGTTCTGTAACAATTTCTGCTTCACACATTGTATCAAAGATTTCTCCATTTAATAATTCATCTCTGATCTTTCCATTAACCGATTTAATGAACCCATCCTCCCACGGATTGCCTGGTTCAATAAACAATGTTTCAACTCCAATATTATCAAGCCACGTTTTTATGATCTCTGTAACAAATTCCAGTCCTTTGTCTGACATGATATATTACGGTATTTCTCGAACAAAAATTTTGCTAACACTTCAACAACATCATTGGCCATGATCTTTCTGCCGATGTGGATGCTCTTAAGTATTCATCGATGATGATCAACATTTGTAACGCTTTTCCGTTGCTTGTTCGGCCAGCAACAATAAGTAATACCACACATGATTGCGGTGAGTCGGACGAAGACGAATACAGGATCCTCATTGAACCATCATTGTCGTCGCTTCGGTTGCTTATTCGGCACTTAAATGCCTTCAATAGGTCATATCCGTTCAACTGTTTTATGGTTTACATTCCGGCCTTCACGTCACAATAATGCTGTAACTCCCCGGTATCCGTAGCGACCATATTCAAGTGCCAGTTCGGTGATTCGTGCCGTTCAATAGTTGCTGCGTTTGACTGACACTCTGTATTTTTCTCTGAGTAGATCTGTGTTGATCAAAAACCACACATGCACGACGATTCGAGTAACCTAATGCATCCTGTGCTTGTTCCACCGCCCGACGCTTTAATGCCGGACTTAAAAGTTTCCCCGTGCAACTTCCTGTTGAATGGAATTAACAATCACTAAATCTGCTACAACTTTTCGTAAGCGTTGGTTCTCTTGTTCGATCTCCATGAATCGTTTG
>JALNZH010000145.1 GCA_023229405.1 Bacteroidota bacterium | reverse complement strand
TCACTTCCGCTTCGGAGCAAACATTTCCAACGCGCAGCAAGTGCCGACATTTAAAATCGACGTTGGAGAATATAATCCGTTGCTCGGGAAATCGTACACAGAAATCGCCGGCATCAGCAGAACGATGCACAAAAGTCAGGCCATGGGATCGCCCCAAAATAAAGGAACTTCCGTGAATGAATTTGTGATCATCGGCGGAGATACTGCGACCTACGATATTTTTGATGATATCGATATGACGTGGAATCGTATTGCCGGAGGGAAGAAGGTAGTTCGGTTGGCGGCGGATATTAAAAAAAGATTCTCCCCGGCCGCACCGGAAAAAAGCCTCTCTGCGCTGCTGAGGTTTTATGCTGAATTGCAAAAGATCAACACTGATCCGCTCATCAATGAAAAGATGAAAGAGCTGGATGCTGTCATCCGTTTCTGCGCAGGGCTTTCGATCGAAGCACGTGCGAATAGTTCCACATTTACCCGGAACGACTCGATCGATGTGCGGATGAACTTCCTCAACCGATCACAGACAAATATTTCTGTCACGTCACTCCATTCTCAAGCACTAAATATCAACAATGAATACAATACTTCTCTAACGTTTAATACACCGCTGCAGTTCAATGTTGCATCAACAATTCGAAAGGATGAACAGTTTTCGCAGCCGTATTGGCTCAATACACCGCCGCATGACAATCGGTATGCTGTTACCAATCTCGAAGAAACCGGAAATGCTGAAAACGCATCTGCAATAACGATCTCTGCTGCGATAACAATTGAAGAAGTGCCGTTCGAGTTTACCATCCCGGTTCAATATTTTTGGGTGGATGATCTTGATGGTGAACAATTCCGCAATTGCGAAGTGGTTCCGCCGGTTTCACTCGCACTTGACGAACAGAACATTCTCTGGAATGATGCACAATCAAAAAAGATTGTTGTGCATCTTCATTCATTCAAAGATAATGTTAGCGGGAATATCCTGCTGCGATCATCCAGCGGATGGATTCTGTCGCCGGCGAAAGAATTTACAATGACAAAAAGCGGTACTGAAACGGATATTGAATTCATCGTCTATCGCGACACAACATCCGGCAGTACAACCATCACTGCTGAGGCATCGGTAGAGGGGGAACTCTTTCGTTCCACTGTACGACACATCAGTCATTCACATATTCCTGTACAGCCGTTGTTGACTCCTGCATCGACGCGATCGCTAATCATTGACGTAAACAAGAGAGGTTCAACCATCGGATATATTATGGGTGCGGGAGATGAGATACCGAAAGCGTTGGAACAGATGGGATATACTGTCAGGATGATCAATGATGCAGAATTGAAGAATGGAAACTTTGAACGATACGACGCCGTCGTAGCCGGTGTGCGGGCGTATAACACGCGAGTACAATTGCGAATATCACATCCGATGGTGATGAAGTATGTGGAAAACGGTGGTACCTATCTCGTTCAGTATCAAGTGATGGAGAAAGGATTGACCGACAATATTGGCCCGCTGCCGATTGAGATATCACGGAATAGGGTGACCGATGAATATGCAGCAATGAACTTTCTCAAACCGGACCACCGTCTGGTGAATATTCCGAATAAAATAACGAAAGAAGATTTTAAAGGTTGGGTGCAGGAACGGGGATTATATTTCCCCTCAACCTGGGATCCCAAATACGAAACCATCATCTCCTGCGCCGATCCGAACGAACCGTTGCAGACGAGCAGCATCCTCTATACAAAATACGGTAAGGGCCATTATCTCTTTACCGGAATCTCTTTCTTCCGTCAGCTTCCTGCAGGTGTTGAAGGTGCGTACAGACTTTTCGCCAATTTACTTTCGGTCGGGAAAGAATAACGGTTGTCGAGTAATGAATTGATGAAAAAAACTTTAAAGAAGATTCTTTCCGAATTTATTTTCCAGGAGGCCGGAAAACGCTTCCCGACGCATATTGGTACTCGTTCGATCTCAGGAGAAACGATACCGGTGTTCACGAATGCATTCTGGACATCGAAACAGCGCCAGGCACATTCGCTGCATGAAGTATCATACCGTGCATGTTTTAAACCGCAGTTACCAAGATTTTTTATCGAGCGGCTGACGAACTACGGAGACAGCGTGTATGATCCATTCTCCGGACGGGGTACCACTATTCTTGAAGCGGCATTATTCGGACGGAACATTGTCTCCAACGATGTGAATCCGCTCAGCGCCATTCTCTCCCGGCCGCGGCTATCAGTACCTTCTGTAGAAAAAATTCGCGAACGCCTCCGAAGCATACCAATGAACCGATCACTGACATCAGATATTTCGTTGTCGATGTTTTATCATAAGCGGACACTGGCAGAGATTATTTCCTTGCGTAAATACCTTCTTTCACGCGTAAAAAAAAAGAAAGAAGATGACACGGACCGATGGATCAGAATGGTAGCAACTAATCGGCTGACGGGACATTCAAAAGGTTTTTTTTCCGTGTATACCCTTCCTCCAAATCAGGCAATGTCGCAGTCCAGCCAAAGAAAGATCAATAAAGCACTTCGGCAGAAACCGGAATATCGGGACATAAAAGAGATCATCCTGAAAAAATCGGCGCACTTGGCTGGTGAAGTCAGTGCGGAAGAACGGGCACGCCTTCGTTTAGTGTCGAGATCAGCGAAATTTTTTACGGGTGATGCACGTAACACAAAGAAGATTAAAAGGAATTCCGTCCAACTGACTGTAACTTCTCCTCCATTTCTTGATGTGGTGCAGTACGCTCACGATAATTGGCTCCGATGTTGGTTCAATGGAATTGATGCGGAGAAAATAGGAAAACAGATTACCATGTCCAGAACAACTGAAGAATGGTGCGGGGTGATGCAAGAAGTAATCAACGAATTGTACCGAATCACAAAAAAGAACGGCTGGGTGGCGTTCGAAGTAGGGGAAGTGCGGAATGGGAAAATCCGGCTGGAAGAGTTCGTTGCCGGGATGGGAATACATGCTGGTTTCCGGTGCGAAGCGATTATGATCAATCGTCAGCAATTTACCAAAACTGCAAATATCTGGGGTGTGTCGAACAATTCCAAAGGGACAAATTCAAATAGAATTGTTCTGTTTACAAAATGACCCACCATTCAGTTTCAGAGAATGGAGTTATTTTCAATTATTTCATAGCTGTCCAAAATAAAACCCTTAGTGACAAAAATTTATCGAAACAAGTGGATGTATGGAAGATATGTTATGTTGAGAAAAATAAGCCCTCCCCAACATTTCTTATAGTGTTGAATGAGATGTGGTTGGGAGCGAAATTTTGGAGGAGTGAGCAAGCTTTTTCTCCCCTACCAAGGGGGGAGATACAGAGGGGGTCTGAAATCATGAAGGGACTTTTGATGGCGTTTTTTGCCATCTAGGGGCACGTGCGAACGGGATTCGTCGCGCGCGTTACATTTCGCAAGGGGTTCTTTTGCTTCTTTTCTTGTGCCGGCCAAATGTTTATACCATGTCGGCATTCCTTCGGAACCCCGTCAAGAAAAGTAGGAATAAGTTTTTCTCTTGTATGATGTATTTTGGGCAAGTATGCAATTATTTCAGTAAACATCATTCGGGTCAATCCTTTGTTGTTCAACATTTTTAGTTTCCCGCTGGTATCCTTTCCCCGTCGTTGAATCTCCATGAAATTAGAATTACATTCATTCACATGAATACGATTCAAAAAATACTCGTTTCCGCCGCTGCGTTATTTGTTCTTATCGTCTTGATCGTGTTTCTTCCAAACAGTATCGGATTACCCCATCCGTTATTCGGCGAACCTGATGTGCAGAAAGTCTATTTTGCAGATCATATTTCACCCGCTCACAAAGCGGTGATCGAACTGTTTAATGAACGTCACCGCGGACGGATAGAAGTGGTGGCCGTCGATTTGCCCTTCTCAAAATTTAGTACCAACGAACGAAAAGAATTGCTCGCCCGGTCGTTACGCAGTAAAAGCGACAGGTTGGATGTTTTTTCGGTCGATTATATCTGGACTCCCCGGTTCGCAAAATGGTGCGAAGAACTCGATCCGTATTTTGCCGACTTCGCAAAAGCAAAAATTATTTCGCCGACGATACAATCCTGCATTGCAAACGGGAAACTGGTAGCGATGCCGCTCTATATCGATATCGGCATGATGTATTACCGGAGCGATATCATCCGTACACTCCCCGATGCGGATGATATTGAGCGAAAACTACGCGAGTCCATGACGTGGGACGAATTGTTGGCCCTCCGCACCCGGCTGGGGTATGGTCAACGATCGTATTATATTTTTCAGGCGGACGACTACGAAGGTCTGGTCTGTAATTATTTTGAGATTGCCAGAAGTATCGACAAGGATTTTTTTGCCGGGAATTCCATCGATCTGAAATCACCCGCGGCGCGGCAGGCACTGCAATTGATGGTCGATTTCGTGTATACGCAAAAGATTGCTCCGAAGAATGTGGTTGAATACGACGAGAACAAAAGTTATGAATATATGCTGCAGAGCGATGCGGTATTTGTTCGCGGCTGGCCGAACTTTCTTGAAAATTTTAAGAAGACATATTCGGATACGTCAAAATTTCGACACATCGAACGCGCGCCGCTTCCGCGGTTTGCCGGGAAAAGTCCCACCTCCGTGTATGGCGGTTGGAATCTGATGGTATCGAAATTCTCCACGAAAAAAGAAGCGGCGATCGAATTCATCCGATTCCTGCAGACGGAAGAGGTGCAGAAAAAAATGTTCGAACTGGGCGGGTACATTCCTGTCAATCATGATGTGTACGCCGATACCGCATACCTGTCGAACCATGAAGATCTGGTATTTTATCGGAAACTGGTCGACCATGGTTTTCATCGTCCATCGCTTGAAGATTACACGCAGATCTCAGATGTCATTGCGCATTATGTTCACCTCGCCATAAAAGGGGAAATGACGGTGGACAAGGCGCTGGAAGAAGCATCGCTGGTGATCACGACGAAAAGGATCCTGTTGAAGTAATATGAGATCTGCGATGGTGAAATACCATAAGAAAAGAATCCATGCGATACTCCTGTCGTTTATTATTTTTTCGCATTTCAGTTTCATGTCGTGCAACGAAACCCTCCCGTTACGGGAAGATATCACTTTGCAGATATCCGTCACTGCATCTTCGGGATTCATACGGTTGGAAAACGTGAATTACGTCCGCATGTACATATCGGTAATAAATAATTCCGATGAAATGTTGGACGATGCGACAGCACTGCACGATACAATGAATGGTACATGGATTTCGCAGAGTTCCGACAATGTGCCGAATGTAAATTACACACGGGCTTTTACAATCGATTGAAGTCATGTATTCCCGTCGACAGGGTATAATCGAACGACGGGGAGACTGGTGTTTCATCCCGGTGATTCGATCGTTTTTTATGTCAACTGGAATATAATCACCAACGATAGCATCGATATTTTCCACTGTATGAAATATCACGAAGAGAAATCCTGCTGGGTGATGTATGAAAACGGCGATAGCCATCCAAGAAAAATCATCGAACGGTAGGATTTTAAAATCTCAGCAAAGGTTCAATTGTTCGATAGATTGACGATGGTATACATACGATCCGGGGAAATCCATCCATGTGACGTGGTAAAATACATCGGCGGACCGGGGGGTAATTCGACGTGTGTGAATATTAATGAGGTTGATCTGTGTAAGGTTGTTGGAAACTAATATGAAAAATATGCTGTCACGGCTCCGGGAAAACATCGGTCAATATCGGTTCGAGATCCGTCATCTTACCGTCTTATTTATCATCCTCATCGTTTTCCAGGTCATTGTATCGTTCGTACATAAATTCTCTCTTCAAAAGATTCTTGTGAATACGCAAGAGTGGTACCAACAGGATTCCGCCGAGCGCATGGCGAATCTTACTTCCACGTCTCTGGAGTTGTTGCTGGAATCGCGGTCGAAGAACGAACCGCTGAAGCAGCATGAGGTCAACAAGATTATTCAGGATTTGAACATCATCCTCAGTCAACAATACCTGCATCAAAATGTCCAGGAGATTTGCCTGCTGGTGGTGATTGATTCGGCCATTGTTGCCATCGACGACGGCAATGTCTTGTATCGGTATATCTTTAATGAACATAGGGACCTTCCGACATCTTCCTGGAATCATGACGAAGCAATTCGCATGTATGAATCGATGCTGGAAGAGTTTAAGGCGAAAGAACAGATAGTTACGGTTGTTTCCGATCGGCAGACGTTCCACACATTCGTGCCGTTTGTTCCCCGCGGTGAATTTTCCGGCGCCATGTATATGCGCAATACGCCCGATTTCAGCGTGATTACCCGGGAGATGATTTCCACCTACGATGAAACATCGGTTACGTACTCCGCACTGATCTTTTTCGGATTACTGGCAATGTTTTATATTTCGACCTATACGCTGCGCGAACGGAATAAAGCCCAGCACCTGTTATTTGAAGAACAAAAAAAACATCTTGCGGAACAGATCAACATCGAAAACGAGTTACTCTTTACGAAACGGATCTATCATACGCATCACAAGGCGGAGAAGATCATGGGTTTCATTAAAGAGGATATGCGGATGTTGACTGTGGATAATATCGACCAGATTAAATCGCGGATATTGAAATATGCCAATTTTATTGCCCGTGTTATTTACGATATGAAATGGTATGATCCGCCGGTGCAAACGATTCGAAGCCAGATTTTCAGGACGGATCTGAATAATGTTCTTGCATTCCTGGTAACGCACGTGTTTCAGCGGATTTCATCTTCTGCTGAAATGGTCCGATTTCAACAGGAATTTGATGAACATTTGCCGATTGTAAACATCAATGAATTTGTGATATGGGAAGTGTTCGAACCGATTATCCAGAACTGTATCGATCATGCCAGCGATTCTTCAGTGACGATTACCATTAAAACAGAATTTAATAATGAAACCGGAGAGTGTTACGTGCGGATTATGGATAATGGGAAAGGGATTGAACCGTGGTTATTAGAAACGAATGACGAGGGATTAAAACATATTTTTTTAGAGCATACTTCCACAAAACGGGTAGGGAACGAACAGCATTCGGGATACGGATGTTATATTGCATACGAAATCACCCGGCAGCGGCTGGGCTGGGAACTGGATGTTGAAAATCTTCCCGGCGGAGGATGTATGTTCACGTTTAATGTACCAACGATGGTGTTATGACAATCTTTCCGGAAAAAACTATTAACATTTTATTGATTGAAGACGAAGAGTTCGATGTCCGCAGGGTGCGCAACACGATCAAGCCGTTCGTTAAGACGATTAATATTCGTTCGGTGATTTCCAACGGACGAAACGCTCTCGACACACTGGCTGCGGGCAAAGAGGCTTATGATGTGGTGATCATGGATTTTCAGATTGCCGGTGGGATTATGGGCGAGAATCTGATACGGGAGATTAAAAAGATCGACCCAACCATTCAGATTATCGTGATTACGAAGATGACGGTGAATATTGCCGATTATGAATTCGCAGACAGCTTAATGAAAGCCGGAGCATATTGGTACTGTACAAAGTACCCGGGCGATATTGAAGAGTATATTTATCAACCCACCGATTTTATCCTTTCTATCATTAATGCGTATAACAAATCCCTGCTTGAAAAAGAACAGAGCAAAACAACAAAAAAATTATTGCGGTCAGTGGAATCATCTCTCGAGCAGAAACGGATTATTGGAAATTCTCCCGCCGTGGAACAATTGCGGAAACAGATTGAAAAGTGCGCCGAATCGGATGTAAGCGTATTGATCTCCGGATTGTCCGGCACGGGCAAAGAATTGGTGGCGCAAAATATTCATTTGAAAGGTAAGAGACGGTTCGAAAATTTTATCGCTATCAATTGCGGCAGCATCCCCGGCGAGCTTGTGGAAAGCGAACTGTTCGGATACGAAAAAGGATCATTCACTGGCGCTACGACTGCAAAGGCAGGACTGTTTGAAACAGCGAATCATGGTACGATCTTTCTTGATGAGATCGGTGAACTTCCGCTTTCTGCTCAAGTGAAACTGCTTCGTGTTATTCAGGAAGGGGAAATTGAAAAGATAGGCAGGACGGAAGCGTTAAAAGTGAACGTGCGTATTATTGCTGCCACCAATAAACACCTGGAGAAAGAAGTGGAAGAGCGAACATTCCGCGAAGATTTGTTCTATCGTTTGAATGTTGTTCCGATCCATGTTCCGGCGTTGCGGGAACGTTCTGAAGATATTCCGATGCTGATTGAATATTTTATGGGTTTGTTTAGCACGGATATGGGAAAGCCGGTTCCGGAAATCACCGATGAAGCAATGTCACTCCTGAAAGCGGCCCCCTGGAAAGGAAATATCCGGGAGTTAAAGAATGTGGTGCAACGAATTCTTTTTATCGGTGATCTCATCATCAGTAGAGAAACGATCCAGTTTATCCTCGGTATTTCGGATTCAGGTAAAGCGGTTCCGGTTACTTCGTTATTCGATTTCTCGACAATGCAAGAACTGCTTCCCCTCCGTCAATTAGAAAGTCTTGTCCGCCAAAAATACTTTGAATTCATCCGTTCCAATTCGACATCCGATGCCGAAGCTGCAAAAAAACTGGGACTAGCACCTTCAAATTACCACCGCATGAGCAAGGAATTGGGTATAAAATAGCCTGATTTGTCCACATTTTCTCTACCTCCTTCTTATTAGAACCATAATAACAGCATTATCATTTTGATAATGTTTCCCGTTCATTAAAAATGTAAACGCCTTTTTTTTATCATTTTCGATACTAAATGTATTGGCATACATTGTGCAGAATATTAGTTACACGGTACGTAACGGGCGGCGCGGTACTTTATTTCACCCAACGAGCGATCATGATTATTG
>JALNZH010000144.1 GCA_023229405.1 Bacteroidota bacterium | reverse complement strand
ATCGGATGCCGACACTGTGAAAGCAATGTTGTTCGATCTCAACGTGAAGTTCGTTGTTCTAATGCATACCTTAATGTTTCGACGATCGGTTGTCATCGAAACACCGTTTGATACTTCTTTTTCGCATTGGTCGGAAGATCAGGATTGTTGGGTTAGGATGGCGTTGAAAAATATTCGTTTTTTTTATGTTGACGAGGTACTGGCAGTATATCGGTTTGCGGAGAATAATTTAACCTCGAAAGAATCAGAACTGTTGTTGGCAAAACTTGCAATGGTTAAAAAATATAGTGCTAAACCGGAATTGAATAAATACAGTCAGGAATTTTTATCTTCTCGATTATATCTTCAACAGCGTCTCGTTATGGGTTACTTTATGGAACGATCGTTTTCTGCCGGTGTCAGAATGATGAAATCAATTGTGGTACAATCGAGCGTATCTGCAATTATTAAAATGATTTGCTGGGGTGTGATCATGCTTTTTTTTCCGAAACACGTAGTCGTAAAAACACGAGCCTGGATCGTCACCAAAACTCCGTTGAAATGGGGTGCTTGGAAAAGAACCCAGGTGTGGCCGGCACCGAAATATCTTGTTGAACTGCTTGAATCGGAGAAACAGTGAAACAATTTGTCAGTATCATCATCGTCAATTTTAACGGCAAGCATTTCCTGAACGATTGTATTTCATCGGTAATGCCACAATGTGCAGATCGGGCGGAAATTATCGTAGTGGATAATGGTTCAAAGGATGGGAGCGCTGATTACCTTAAACAAACTTTTCCCTCGGTTCGATTGATTGAAAGTATGGAAAATCTTGGATTTGCGGGTGGAAATAATCTTGGAGTGAACCATGCAAACGGAAATTATATTGTACTGCTCAACAATGATACGAAAGTAAATAATGGATGGCTTGATGGACTGGTAAAAGCGATTTCTGATGATCGTATCGTTTGTGCCTCTTCTTTGATTAAAACAGAAGGAATACCTGATCGATATTATGAAAAAAACGGTTCTATTAATTTTCTAGGACATAATATTATGCGGGTCTTTGATGAACCGACAGATATTTTCTTTGCCGGCGGAGCTTCGCTGATTTTCAAGAAGGAAATTATCGGATTACCATTCGACGCTGATTATTTTGTCTATGCAGAAGATGTCTATCTGAGTTTGCGGTCTAGATTTATGGGGTACCAAATACGGCATACAAACGAATCGACATTGGAGCACTTTGGATCAGGAACATCCAAAACACAAAAGACAAAATATTTATCTTTTTATCAGGAGCGAAACAGGATATTAAACACATTTCTTTTTTTTTCTCCTTCAACTATCATTAAAGTACTTCCGCTTTTGTGTATCAATGCCGTTGTAAAATGTTGTGCATCGTTGATTGGAATGAAATATTCAATTCGTGGGATTGTTCGAGCGTATGGATGGTTCTTTGTTCATCGAGACCTGATTAAACAGAAACGTGCCACATTGTTACTGGAACGGAAAGTGGATGAGAAGGAAGTGATCCGGTATATGAGCGGTAAATTGACCAACGGCGAATCAATCATTGGGAAAGTGATAAATACTATTTCACTGGCATATTGTGCTCTTGTAGGATTAAAAGTTATTGAATTGAAGAGATGAAACTCAGCATTATTATAGTAAACTTTAACGGTGTGAACGTTACAAAGAATTGTATCTCGTCACTGTATCGTTTTTTGGATGTGCAAGAATCTGAAGTGATTGTTGTGGATAATAATTCGAGTGATGCATCTAGAACAGAATTACCTGCGCTGTTTCCACAGATAGTATTTCATCAATTGCATGAAAACAAAGGATTTGGAGCGGCGAACAATGCTGGTGCAAAAATAGCATCTGGAGAGATACTGTTTTTCCTGAATAATGATACGCTTTTAACCTCAGAGATCACTGAAAAGCTGACCCGGATACTTATGAGCGTTGAATCCTACGGTATTGTTGCTCCACGATTAATGAACGGAAATGGATCTTTTCAATTGTCGTTTGGAAAGCATCCCACAATTGCGAATGAAATGAATTCGCGGAAAAGGTCGAACGATTTGGCAGCACAACAACTCGAAGCTCCTCTCGATAATCACCCGGTACAAAAAGAATGGGTTACCGGTGCTGCATTTTTGATTCGAAAAATGTTATTTCAACAGATTGGCGGTTTTAACGAAGAGTATTTCATGTATTTTGAAGATGCAGATATTTGTAAACGGGTGCGCAATGTAGGCTATTCTGTTTGGTATGTGCCGGAAGCTTCACTGATTCACCTCGGAGGGATGAGTTATACAAAAGGTAATCAACAAATAGAATATGAATATCGTAGAAGCCAATTGCTGTTTTATTCAGAACACAATACCTTTTTTGAGCAGTGTCTTGTTCGTATTTTCTTATGGATGAAGTATGTACCACAATTATTCCTTCAATCGCGGCGTTCAATGGCACTTAAAATATTGTCTCTTACAATTTCACGTTCATGAAACCGATCAAAAATATACTATTTATTAAATTGTGCTGTATTGGTGATATTTTGTTTCTTACGCCGGCTATACGGTCTGTACGGGAACGCTATCCCGAGGCGAAAATCACATTGCTGGCCTCAACATGGATTAAAGATATAGTGGAAAGAATACCGTCGGTTAATGAAATAGTGTATTACGACACACCATACAAGAACATCTCGGTTATTCGAAAATTATTTGAAACAATGACGGTCATTACTATGTTGCGTTCAAAGCAATTTGATGCAGTAATTATTGGACACCGCTCATCGTTTTTTTCATTCCTTGCTCTCGTTTCCGGGATCAGACGAAGAATAGGATTCGACAATTTTATTTTCCTTACCGATAAGGTACAATTTTATTCTTCGCTTCATGAGACGGCCCGTTATGTTCAATTATCTGAACGTCTGACAGGAGAGAATACAGTGAAGAGTATGGAACTGGCTGCAACATCCGCAGATACGTTATTCGCAGAACACTATTTGGAAAAATTTAACATCCGGAAGAATGCCACACTGATTGGAATATTTCCTGGAGGAGGCGATAATCCCGGAACAAAGATGCACATAAAACGCTGGAACAGTGAACGGTATGCCGAATTGATAAAAAAACTCTACACAGAAGAATCTCTTATCCCTGTGTTTCTCGGCAGTGCATCGGATACAACAGTAATTTCAGATATTAGTATGTTGATCAGCGGTACAGTTCCGTTTGTAAATGCTGCAGGCGCATTCGGATTGGGAGAGCTGACCGGTGTATTAAAAAAACTTGCAGTAGTAATCGGCGGCGATTCAGGACCGATCCATATGGCAGCTGCGTTAGGTGTTCCGACGATTTCCATATTCGGACCGTCGGATCCAAGGCTTGTAGCTCCGCAAGGAGAATTACACCGATATTTGTGGAAACACGTAGAGTGCAGTCCATGTTATACGCCGAAAACTGTTAAGAACAAAAAATACTTTAAGGGAAATGAATTCATTTGTATTACCGGTACACATGCCTGCATCAATGAACTGTCTGTCCAAGAAGTGTATCAGAATGTCGAAGAACTTCTTCAATTGATACCTGAAAGGAGAGGGCATACATGAACATTGGAATCTTTGGTGGAACGTTTAATCCTCCGCACATTGGCCATCTGATCGTTGCAGAACAGGTGCGGACTGAACTTTCGTTAGATACAATTATATTCATCCCGTCGTATATCTCTCCGCACAAACAACAAGGGGAATCCGATCTTGCGGTTCATCGATTGTCTATGACAAGACTGGCTATTGCCGGTAATCAATATTTTGAGTGTTCTGATATTGAAGTGATGAACACTGATACATCCTATACAATCCATACGCTGGAGTTACTTAAAAAAAAATATCCAGGGGATGTACTGTTTTTAATTATTGGAATGGATAATTATCTTACTTTTCATTTATGGAAGGATCCGCAGAATATTCTCACCATGGCATCGTTGATCATCCTCAACCGTCCGGGATATCCGAAACAAGTAAACGAATTAATCGGGACGAAAAATGCCCGTTTTGTTGATGTTCCAGACATTGATATTTCTTCTTCCGCGATAAGGCAGAGAGTAAAGAACAATGTTTCCATTCGGTACCTTGTTTCTGATGATGTTGAGAAATATATCTACACTCATCAATTGTTCCGCTAAATATTCTGCTTGACAGCTTCCCGGTTATACTGTATATTCTTACAGTGATCATAATTACAGTATACCTATGGAAATCAAACCTCTTACCAAAGCACAGCAAAAAGTTCTTAACCTCGTTAAAGAATACATCGAGGAAAATAATATTCCGCCGACGCTTGCTGAGTTGGCTGCCACATTGAAAGTAAATTTGAATGCCGTCCGTTCGCATTTATTGACGCTAGACAGAAAACAGGCACTCAATTATATTCCGAATATATCAAGAGGAATTGAGCTCATACAATCTCGTCCAAAAGGAATGCCGATCTACGGATATGTCCCTGCAGGAGCTCCGTTTATGTCGCAGGAAAATATTGTCGATACATTTGAAATTAAAAAATATATCTCGGCATCGGATGAAGTGTTTGGACTGTATGTTCGCGGGGACAGTATGAAAGACGCGAACCTTGAGACGGATGATCTGTTATTTGTTGATCCGAAGGTGGAAGCGAGAAACGGAAGAATGGTTGTAGCATTGGTTGAAGGTGAGCCGACGGTAAAATGGTATGAACGGGACGGGAATACAATCCGGTTAGTGCCGGCGAACAGTAAGTACAAGCCGATTGAAGTCAGCCGGCATGATGAACGATTCAGAATTGTCGGAGTAGTGGTTGGGATGATCCGTTCTATCGATAAAAAACGAATCGACGAATCGGTGAAATATAAAAAAGCTTCCTGATAAGGAAGGAGGTAATCTGTTTTATTGAACGTAGATTACGCGTATCAAACGGATTTACACAGATCGAAAAAAACAAAAAATCCCGCTATAGACGGGATTTTTGTTTTTGTGGACAGGGCCGGAATTGAACCGGCGACACACGGCTTTTCAGGCCGTTGCTCTACCAACTGAGCTACCTGTCCGTTCGTTTAACAACGTACAGTCGTGAAACGGTTGTACGTTGAAATTTTCAGGTTCACAATGATTCTTATCGTGATCCGAGTGTTACATTACTACAAATATAAAAAAAAAATAGAAGTTTCCCAAGAAATAATTTCCGTAAAAACAAAAATCTTTCGAAGCCGCAATGACTTCGAAAGATTTTTTTATTTCTTTAAATAAATAATGGCGCCATCACAAGTGTAATTGTTGAGAGCAATTTAATCAACACATGCAAAGAAGGACCGGCTGTATCTTTGAACGGATCACCGACGGTATCGCCGACAACCGTTGCTTTGTGCCAATCTGTTCCTTTTTTACTTTCCACTTCCACAAATTTCTTTGCATTGTCCCATGCACCGCCGCCGTTATTCAGGAAAAGTGCCATCAGAATGCCGGTAATCGTACCGACCATCAAAAATCCGCCAACAACTTCAGCGCCGCTGGCACCATTTGCCGGAGAACCGGATGCAACGAAAAGCCATTTGAACAGCATACCGACAGCAATTGGCATTGCAACCACAAGAATTCCTGGCAGGATCATTTCATTCAATGCGGCTTTTGTAACGATGTCAACGCATTGACCGTAGTCCGGTTTAGATGTTCCTTGCATGATGCCGGGATTGTTCTTGAACTGATCGCGGACATTGTTAATGACGGCATAGGCAGCTCTTCCCACCGCTTTAATTGCCAACGAAGAGAAAAGGAATACCAGCATCGCGCCAAGCATTGCACCAACAAATACCGCCGGTTTTGATAGATCAATGTGTGTTAGCGTAAAGCCATAGTTTCGTACTTCATCAAAATATGCCGAGAAAAGAAGGAATGCAGCAAGTGCTGCGGAACCAACGGCATAGCCTTTTGTTAACGCTTTTGTAGTGTTGCCGACAGCATCAAGACGATCAGTCTTACGACGGATCTCTTCTGTTTGATGAGACATTTCAACGATACCACCGGCATTATCCGTAATCGGACCGAAGGTATCCATCGCCAGAATATATGCCGCTGTGCCAAGCATACCCATGGTAGCGACCGCTGTACCAAATAACCCTGCATCTTTCAGACCGGACGTTTCACCCAGGAAATACGAAGAAATAAGTGCTGCACCAATCACTAGAACAGGAAAGCCCGTAGATTCCATACCGACAGCAATACCAGTGATGATATTTGTTGCTGGACCTGTTTTGGATGCTTCAGCGATTGATTGTACCGGACGATATTTATATTCTGTGTAGTATTGAGTAATAAAAACAAATGCAAGCGAAGTTAACACTCCGATAACGCCGGCGATAAAAAAGTTAAAATAATACTCATCGCCAAGCAGCCACTTCGATGCGATAAAAAATCCAACCATCGCAAGTGTTGCGGTGATATAGAATCCGCGGTTGAGTGCATTCATGGGATCTTCTTTTTCATTGGTTTTCACCATCATGACACCGACAATTGAAGCGAGAATACCAAAGGCACGGGCAACAAGCGGGAAGAGGAGAACACCGAGAAGAGTTAGACCATGTGATTCGAAGATATCGGTGTTTGCCCTGTACAATCCGGCGGCAAGTATCATAGCGCCGATATTTTCTGCAGCGGTAGATTCAAACAAATCGGCTCCGCGGCCGGCACAGTCACCAACATTATCACCGACTAGATCTGCAATAACAGCAGGATTTCGAGGGTCATCTTCAGGTATACCTGCTTCAACTTTACCCACAAGATCGGCACCAACATCGGCTGCTTTTGTATAGATACCTCCGCCGAGCTGCGCAAACAGAGCTACGAACGATGCGCCAAATCCATACCCTACAATGAGCAAAGGAATTTTTGAAACGTCGGATACTATTCCGAGTTTATCGACGATAGCAAAAAGACCGGAAACTCCGAGCAAACTCATTGCAACAACAAAGAATCCAGAAACTGCACCGCCGCGAAGAGCGGTCTGTAACGCTCCATTCATGCTTACGGTTGCCGCAGCTGCCGTACGAATATTCGAACGGATTGCGACCCACATTCCCATATACCCGGCGGCAACTGAACATGCCGCACCAAGTACAAACGATAATGTTGTCCATAATGCCAGCATATCTGCGGATGCCGGATCGTGTTCGTTATGTGCCCGAACAAACGCATATAAGATATAAATGATTGAAGCGAGAGCAATAGAAAGATAAGCAATTGTACGATTTTGTCGTCTTAAAAATGCTTCTGCACCTGCTTTAATGGCATTGGAAATCTCCTGCATTGCTGGTGTTCCGGTATCGCGACGCATGACATCGCGGATCAGGTATACGGCAAAAAGCAGACCAATAACACTGATTCCAAGAATTAACGTTAGTTCCATAAATCCCTATTAATAAGTTGTGAAAAATGGGTTAATTACTTTAATTTCTGGGCTAAATATACAATTTTAATTCTTAAGAACAATCATAGGTTGGTATTTTTTTCAATAGTGATAACACAACATAGCTGTATTAAATAAAAGCTCTTTGAGTATAAAAATCAATTAAAACATGTCAACATAGCTGTCCAAAATAAAACCCTTATTGACAAAAATTTATCGAAACGAGTGGATTTATGGAAGATATGTTATGTTGAGAAAAGTAAGCCCTCCCCTACATTTCTTACAGTGTTGGATGAGATGTGGGAGGGAGCGAAATTTAGGAGGATTGAGTGAGCTTTTTCTCCCCCCTACTAAGAGGGAGATACAAAGGGGGGTCTTAAATCATGACTGGACGTTTGATGGAACGATGAGCACCATCAATGGACATGAGTGAACGGGATTCATCGCGCGCGTTAAATTTTGCACAGAGTTTTTTGGCTTCTTTTCTTGTGCTGCTTTGATATGGTCAATTCGTAAACGGCATTCCTTTGGAACTCCGTCAAGAAAAGAAGAGAGTATGTGTTTTCCAATTTTCTGTAATTATTTTGGATAAGTATGATAACACAACACATTAAAAGAAAAACAACCACCAGATCACGATGAAGATCGGAAGGAGGATCGGAATAGTGAAATGGGTAATATAGCGGATAAATGATGGGGTGGAAATATTATAATGATCCGCAATGGATTTTACCATAAAGTTTGGACCATTTCCAATATATGTGTTTGCACCAAAAAACACCGCACCAATACTGATGGCAACGAGATATTTGGCAAAAATCGGATGTTGTACCATTTCAGAGATAGGGAGAGCATTGGGATTTAAATTTCCTTCAGCAACACTGAAAAAGCTGAGATAAGTTGGTGCATTATCAAGAAAACTGGAAAGAAGTCCTGTATTCCAATAAAAAAAACTTGTTGACAGCGTTGTCATGGATTGTGCTTCTGTCCGCAATAATTCCAATGCCGGAATCATTGTGGCGAAGATACCGGCAAACAGGATGGCGACTTCCTGAATAGGATGAAATGTGAAATGATTTGCCGAATGGATCGTTTTTTTGGTGGTCAGATACGAGGCTACTGTCGTTACTATTATAATTCCTTCACGAAGGAAAAGAGGGGAATCGATAAAAACGGCAAGAAGGATGATTCCTAAAAACATGAAGTTGATGACCCCCTCGATCTTCCATTCTTCCTTTTTTTCAATTTCCTTCACAGTCGATTTTTTCAGTTCCCGATAGTTCTTGGAATCCAGGAAATAGAATATCAACAGCAACAAACCAACAGCAACGCCCCACATGGGTAATGTTCTTGCAGTGATCCACCAAAAGGGGACCCCTTTTAAATATCCGAGGAATAATGGCGGATCGCCAATGGGAGTTAATGATCCCCCGACGTTTGAAATGATAAAAATGAAAAAAATGATATGA
>JALNZH010000143.1 GCA_023229405.1 Bacteroidota bacterium | reverse complement strand
TCGAATCGGGCGGGAGTGAAGAACAAATGCGCACACAGGATGGCAGATTGATTGATGTCTCCGTAAAAACATCGCTGGTTTACGACGAAAACGACACGCCAACATTGATGCGCTGCGTCGTCCGAGACATCACAGAAAAAAAACTGCTAGAACAGAAAATCATTCAGGCTCAGAAGATCGACAGTATTGGAAATCTTGCCGGTGGCATTGCCCACGACTTCAACAACATCCTCACCTCGATCATGGGCGCTTCTTCCATTATGCGAAGGAGAATATCGCCAAAAAATAGACATTATCCGTTTGTGGAAATCATCGAAACCGCTTCGACACGCGGTAAGTCGCTAACAAACCAGTTGCTTACATTTGCTCGTAGAACACCGATTGAATTCCATGCCGTGAGTCTGCACGACATTCTGGAAGAAACGATCAGAATTTTCGAACCGAGTGTTAAACCGTTTATTGAGGTGGTCCGTAATTTTTCACCGCTTCCCGCAATCATGAACGGAGATGAAGGCCAGATCCAGCAGGCAATACTAAACCTGTTCATCAACGCTCGTGACGCGATGGAACAAGGAGGTATCTTGCATGTAGAAACAGCTGTGGAGATGGGAACCGAACATACGGTCGTTATTAAAATTTCCGACAACGGAACCGGTATGACAAAAGACGTTCAACAGCAGATCTTCGTTCCCTTCTTTTCTACAAAAGCGCAAGGAAAAGGGACGGGACTCGGACTATCGGTGGTGTACGGTGTCATCAAATCACACAACGGCTCCATTACGTTTTCCAGTCAAACGAATAAAGGAACCACGTTTACACTTTCCTTTCCATTAATCAAAGAAATTCCGGACGCCATCTTTACTTCGTCGCCAAAAAACGTCGTTGGGGGAACGGAATCTGTGCTGGTAGTCGATGACGAAGAGTTCGTTCGGCTGACACTCAGCACGATGCTGTCGGACCTGGGATATTCCGTTACAACAGCTGCCGGCGGCAAAGAAGCAATCGCACTGCTGTCCAAGCGAAAAAGATTCCATCTGGTGCTGTTGGATATGAATATGCCCCAAGTGAGCGGGAAAAAAGTATTTTTGAAGATTAAATCATTAAAATTAAAATCAAAAGTTGTTGTCTCCAGCGGGTACAGCTATGCGATTCTTAAAGAGACAAAGTTTGCAAAAATAATCGACGGGTTCCTTCAAAAACCTTATAAGATCGAAGAACTCGCCAAAAAAGTCCGTGATGTTCTTGATGCGTAGGAAGCATGCGGGGAATTCTTCACTTGGAGCACCGTCTATTTTTTTTTATCTTACAATAAAAATCCCTGATACACTGAAACCGAATGAATCCATTTTCTGAAGAACTCCGAAAAGAACGAGAAGCACGGCAACTTACGCTGTCCGATATTTCCCAACAGACACGAATCAACATCAAGTACCTTCAGGCAATCGAGCAGGGAGCATTTGATGTGCTTCCCCAAACGTATGTACGCGCCTTTATCAAAGCGTATGCGGATGCAGTCGGAATGAATGTTGTTGAAGCATTAAAAAAATACGACATTCACAGTACTCCTGAACACCGGAATGAGACTGCCGAAACAAAGAATGAAGCAAAAATCTACCTCCGTCCGGAAGTAGCTGACCAGGAGTTGCAGCAAGAAAAACGAGTTCGTATCGTCACCATCAGTGTCATTTTCGCAATCGCTGTCGTTATTCTCGGATTTTATCTCCTCAACTACTTCGACACTGTGCTCCCTTCTCAAACTGTCAAAGAAAATGCTTTCCAGGATGTGGTAAAAGAACAGGAGCAATTACAACCGCATGTTGTAACGATCGATTCTGTTGACACAGTAAAAACTATCAGCGCCGCTACTCCCGCACCGGATTCGCTCATATTGCGTGTTGTGGCAACAGACTCCGTGTGGATCACCATCATCCGGGATTCCCTCCCCCCCCGCAGCGGGTATATGTTGCGCGGACGGTATCGCACGTATGTTGCACGGAAAGGATTTTCCGTTTCGGCAAGTGACGGCGGATCAATTCGTTTACTGTTGAACGGCGTAGAGATTGCGCCGATCGGTGAAAAAGGAAAACGGATCCGCAACGCAAAAATCACTGCTGATCTCCTGAACAAACCATGATTGCACCTGCTTCGACACAACAAAAAGCCGAAAAACTTCGTGCTGCGTTGCGCAGCCACGACAATCAATACTATGTTCTTTCTGAACCTTCCATTTCCGACATGGAGTACGATCAACTGATGCAACAGTTGGTGCAGTTGGAAAATGAATATCCCGGGCTTGTCACCCCCGATTCACCGACGCAACGCGTGGGCGGTGAACCGACGAAAGAATTCGCTACTGTCACGCACGATGTTCCGATGCTTTCCCTCTCCAATACGTACAGTGATGAAGAACTGGACGATTTTGACCGCCGTGTGCGTGAGATCCTCGGATCAGAAAAGTACCAATATGTAGCCGAATTAAAGATCGACGGCGTAGCAATCAGTCTGGTTTATCGCAACGGTCTTTTCGTTCAAGGAGCCACCCGCGGCGATGGAACACAGGGAGATGAAATTACTAAAAACCTGAAAACAATCCGTTCTATTCCCCTTCGCGTTGAGTCCGGCAAAAGTTTACCGAAAAACTTCGAGGTCCGTGGAGAAATCTACATGACCAAAAAAGATTTCGACACTATGAACCGCAAGCAGGAGATGCTGGGTGAAAAAACCTTTGTCAACGCTCGTAACACCGCCTCCGGAACTTTAAAACTGCAAGATCCGAAAATCGTCGCCATGCGAAAGCTGAGAATGTTCACATATTTTCTCCGGACGAATGATCTGACAATGAAGAGTCATTCAGAGAATTTGCAGTTGTTAAAAAAACTCAGCTTTGTGGTAAACGAACATACCACGATATGCAAAACCATCAGTGATGCTAAAGCGTATTGCAACGAGTGGATGGTAAAACGCTCGTCGCTTCCATACGATATCGACGGTATTGTGATAAAAGTGGATGCCATCGCACAGCAGCAAGAACTTGGTGCCGTAGCAAAATCTCCTCGGTGGGCTATCGCTTATAAATACCCGGCACAGCAGATGGAAACGACTCTGAACGCCGTCACGTTGCAAGTCGGAAGGGTCGGAACGATTACACCCGTTGCAGAACTCGAACCGGTTTTTGTCAGCGGCAGTACTGTCAGCCGTGCCACATTGCATAATGAAGATTATATCCGCGATCTGGACATCCGCGTGGGGGATACTGTGTTTGTTGAAAAAGGAGGCGATGTCATTCCAAAAGTTGCCGGAGTAAACAAGAAGAAACGTTCGAAATCTTCCACTCCGTTTACATTTCCCAAAAAATGTCCCGAATGCGGTTCAAGAATTTTCCGCCCTGAGGGGGAAGCAGCTTATTATTGCGAGAATTTCGAATGTCCCGCACAAGTGCGAGGACGTATTGAGCACTTTGCTCACCGCCGTGCCATGAACATCGAAGGGCTTGGAGAAGCAGTGATCGATCTTCTGGTCACCACAGGATTAATGCACAATATCGCCGATATCTACAGTTTGAAAAAGGAACAGATTGCTTCTCTCGAACGGATGGGGGACAAAAGTGCACAAAATCTTTTAGATGGTATTATCGCAAGCAAACAACTTCCGTTTGGCCGTGTGCTTTTCGGGTTGGGAATCCGTTTTGTTGGTGAAGGAGTGGCCAAATTGCTAGCAGATCATTTCTCATCCATCGATGCGATTCGTTCCGCCTCGCTTGAAGATCTTGAAAACGTTGAAGGTATCGGACCGCGTATCGCGGAAAGCGTTTTTCGTTTCTTTCGTGATACACATTCCCTGAAACTCGTCGATCGATTGGTAAAAGCCGGCGTGCAGACGAAATCGGAAAAGAAAAAAATTGCCGGAAGATCGTCTGTGACAGGAAAGACGTTTGTATTAACCGGCGGACTTTCTTCCATGAGCCGCGATGAAGCAAAAGAAAAGATTGAAGCACGCGGAGGTAAGTCATCATCCAGCGTTAGTAAAAAGACCGATTTTGTTATTGTCGGCACTGATGCCGGTTCCAAACTGCAAAAAGCGAAAGAACTGGGGATCACGACGATCTCCGAAGAAGAATTCCTTCGATTGCTGAAGTAATGTCAAGCGGTATTTTCCAGCCGGAGTTGCATCCCCTTGAAATTCATAAAAACGTTTTGCACCTTACACCCAAGAATTAATGGAAAATAACGAATGTTTGAACAACGACGACGTACACTGGGAATTGCACTAACGCGGTTACTCTCATGGCGTAAGACTGAAAAACCGGTCTCGTTTTCCAATTCATTTACGAATGCAAAGACTGCCCTGGTAATCATTCCGGAAAGCGCCGAACAGCGATCTGTCGTAGCCCAAATGATCATTTTACTGCAAAACAAATTCCAGGGGAATAAATTAACCCTTGTGGTGAATGAAAAGCATCGGAATTTTTCCAACACCATTAACCGGTCGAATGTAGCTACCATCAAAGAAGAACAACTTAATTTTTTCTTTTTACCAAAACGAAATGAATTCAGTGCGTTGTTGAATCAGAAATTCGACCTATTGCTCGACCTGAATATTTCGCTCGTACCGTCCGCTGCATATTTCTGCAGAAACATTAATGCACCGATCAAAGTGGGGTTCTCGCAGGAACACGCCGATGCATACTATAATTTTCAATTTAATGCCGCACCGAATCGAAACGCCAAAATGCGGTATGAACAGTTATTTAGAACATTGTCGATGTTTTAACACAAAGGAACAATTATGAAATTTGATGTTACCAAGAACGGAACCGGCGCTGTACTTACAGTAAAGGAGCGCAAACTTGATGTCTCCGTTTCCCCGGAACTGAAGGGTGAATTTATTCTGTTGTGCCGCCCCTCACTCAAATCGTTGATCATCGATTTGACCGCAGTCGAGTTTTGCGACAGCAGCGGATTGAGCGCATTGCTCATTGCCGATCGTCAGATGCGACAGCACGGAGGCGGGATTAAACTTGTTGGAGTGCACAAAAAGGTTCTTTCCCTCCTGAAGATATCGCAATTGGATAAAGTCTTCCCGATTTTTGACAGCGTTGCTAAAGCGCAAAAGAATTAACACCTGCACCCAGCATTGCCGGTAATGTTCGTATCGGCGAAACTGTGCGCGATTACCACAATCCTTCATGGGCTTTTCTCTACTCGATTCCGTCATCGTCATCTCCTACCTTCTCGGCGTCACACTCATCGGCATGTATATCGGAAGAAAACAAAATACTACACGGGATTATTTCCTGGGAGGGAAAGAAATGTCGTGGTGGTCTGTCGGATTTTCCATTGTTGCCAGCGAAACCAGCACACTCACGTTCATTAGCATTCCAGGACTCGCATATAAAAGTGATATGCATTTTCTTCAACTTGCCGTGGGATATTTTGTAGGACGTCTGCTGGTCAGCGTCATCTTCATTCCGGCGTATTACAAAGGCGATCTCGAAACTGCATATGATTTTCTCGGCAAGCGTTTCGGTATGGGATTGCGGAAATGTACCTCCTCCGTCTTTATCGTCACTCGCGTCCTAGCTTCCGGCGTCCGGCTCTTTGCCACTGCAATCCCCGTCCATCTGATTACCGGATTTGACTATGCCACCTGCATCATGATCATCGGTGTTTTTACTTTGGTCTATACATATGTAGGAGGGTTAAAAGCGGTGGTAGCAATGGATGTCGTTCAGATGTTTATCTACCTTGGCGGTGCATTCGCATCCATGATGCTGATCATCTCCCAGTTGCCGAACGGCTGGAGCGACGTTGCCGCATTTGCCTCTTCGAACGGCATGGATAAATTTTCTATAATCAATATGACCGGGGGCACTTCGTTTCTGGAATTTCTTTCCGCTCCATATACCCTATTGGGAGGAATTCTCGGAGGAACATTCCTTTCCATGGCATCTCACGGAACAGATCAACTGCTTGTCCAACGTCTGTTAGGCTGCCGTTCAAAATGGGAAAGCCAGAAAGCGTTAATGCTCGATGCATCCATTATCGTTCTACAATTTGGTTTCTTTTTAGTGCTCGGACTCTGTCTTTTTGCATTTTACGGAGGTGTTCCATTCCAACAGCTTGGATTGAAATCTTCCGATGAAATTTTCCCGAAATTTATTGTTGAAAATCTGCCGACCGGACTTGCGGGATTGGTGGTGGCTGGTGTTCTTGCATCGGCGATGGGAACACTCTCGTCTTCGATCAGTTCACTGGCATCTTCCACATTCCTCGATCTGTTCAAATTCACTTCGAGAGGGAAAAATCTCGACACACAGACGGAAATTCGTTGGTCAAAACGGTTTACACTGTTGTGGGGAATAATACTGATCGGCGGAGCCATGCTTTTCACCGATACAAAGAATCCGGTTGTCGAGATCGGATTGAAAATCGCATCATTCACCTACGGCGGACTTCTTGGGACATTTTTCCTGGGATTGTTGTTTAAACGAACAAATCAGGTCGATGCATTTGCCGGTTTTATCGCCGGTATCGTTTCTATGATTATTGTCCTGTCGTATACCTCTATCGATTTTACCTGGCATACGCTAATCGGCTGTACCGCAACCATCATTGTCGGTAACATCAGTAACTTGTTTACAAAAAAATGAAGATCGAATATCGGTACGGCGCACTCTGTGGTCTTGGTCTCTGCGGCTGGGTGCTTGTTGAATACGCTCTGGGGTTCCATACGACCTCGTTGGAGATAGGATCGTACAGCGGTTATGGCTCAATGATCATTCCTGCGGTGATGATTTTTAGCGCATTGCGCGAGCATCAAAAAATCCGGCACGGCATCCTGCTCACCAAAGATGCGGTGAACATCGGTTTTACCATTGCGATTGTTTCTGCCGGCATCATTACACTTTTTATGGCTTTCTATAACTCTGTTATTAATCCCGAGTGGATCGACGCTATGGTTGAATGGCAACGGCGAAAACTGATTCTTGCCGGAGCGACCGATGATCAGATCGAACAGTTCATGGGACAGAACCGGAGAATGAATAATACGCTCGGACAGGCAGTGATGAGTTTTATCGGAACCACCGGTCTCGGCGTATTTTTTACGATAATCAACTTGGTATTGCTGAATCTTTTCAAGAGACAATTTCGCGCTTAAGTACATGGTCCGGTTCTTTTTCTCCGTCACAACTTGCAGATGGATTCGCCATGAAGTATCTTAACAGTAACGAGGTTCGATCTATTAACCCTTATTTCATACACGAACATCCGTTGATGCGAATCCTATGAGTATTGAGAAAGAACAATTCGAATCATTATGCGCAGCATATGCGCTTGGGATTATCGAACCGGATGAACAGACATTGTTGGACGAAGCTTTGGCCTCTGGCGATGAGGAATTTCAATCAATTTTCCGTGAAAGTGCCGGAGTATCACATTTCATCAATTCAGGTGTCAAACGCGCAGTTCCTTCTCCACACGTACGATCTCGGATGATAAAACAAATTCAGTTCGGAGACAGAACTCCTTCTTCGATTGTTTTGCTGATCGAAAAATTTGCTATAACACTTGGATTCGGACGGCCGGGATTCGGGTTGTTGGTTGCCGCGTTGTTATTAATTGTGATCGCCGAAATTGGAGCCTATGCGTATGTAATGTATAGCGATCTGGATGCGACCGTCTCAACATCATTTGCAGTAGAAACACTTGCCGCCGATCAGGAAAAGCGGCTGCAGCATCTCACTTCTGAATTAGAAAAGAAGAACGAGGTATTGGATGTGCTTCAATCCCCAAAACTTGAAGTAGCAATGCTCACTGGACAGGATGCTCATCCTTCCGGTTTTGGCAAAATCATCTGGGATCCTGCTCGGAAGATCGCGATTCTGCATGTCTTCAAACTTCCTTCTCTTCCTTCCGGGATGGTGTATCATGTATGGTTGTTCGATAAAAATAAGAAAGCTACGAGTGCAGGAACATTTTCCCTGTCCGACAGCACTGATCATATCATCCAGGTGTCCGAAATGCCATTGCCGGATCAGCGCAGTGAAATCAGTGCAATATCTGTTACCATGGAACCTGCAACAGGAGTTACTCAGCCATCGGGAACAGTGTTCCTCTTCGGTTCGACGGTAATAAACAACGAGCGATAAGTTTCTTATGACGCCAAACGCACAAATACTTCGCGACACTGCTCTCATCGAACGAATTACTGCCAACGATTCCACCGCGCTGGTAGAACTGTATGATCGACATGCGATTATGCTGTTCTCCATTATTATGCGCGTGTTGAAGGAAAAAAATGATTCCGAACATGTTCTCCAATCGGTCTTCGTCGATATTTGGAAAAATGAAGAGCCGTATGATTCCCGATTAGGAAATCCTGCTGCTTGGCTCAGCAGGTGTGCACGCATGCGCGCGGTGGAACGCCTTCGGTCCAAACAACTTCAAAAAAAATCGCAGGATACTACCATCGACAATGTTCACGAACTGTTCACTGCCGACTTTACGGATCATCCTGATCATCGTCCGCATCTTTCTGCCCAACAGGAAGAGATTCTCATTGCGTTAACCTCTTTATCCAGCGAACAAAAAGTGATTGTCGAATTCGCGTTTTTCCGCGGATATACCTACAGCGATCTTGCCGGTCATTTTTCCATTCCAATCGAAACAGTGAAAATCCGCATCCGTACCACGGTTTCCATCCTCCGTCAAAAACTGCGTCTTCATTTTTCGTAAGTTGTTTTTTGACCAATTTTTGATAACATTCTTCGAGTTCATTTTGAAAGGTTCAATACTCGTACTATGGATAAATTTGTCATTAAAGGCGGAAAAAAACTGAACGGCACGGTTACTATCAGTGGCGCAAAGAATGCAACGCTGGCATTGATGCCGGCAACCTTGCTTGCCAGCGGAAAATATGAATTGCAAA
>JALNZH010000142.1 GCA_023229405.1 Bacteroidota bacterium | reverse complement strand
GATCCGATGGTGGACTGTAAACACTGCAAATCGCGGTACCGTGTGGATGTGCTGATGGATGAGCTCAATACCAAGAAAAAGAAAGATGTGCTCCGCGAAATGTTTTCCGGCGAGTTTGAGGGGCAGCAGGCGGATGAGAAGATCGTGAACGAGTTTGCCGCGCGGATCTCCAGTGACGAATCTGTGGCAAAAGCCATTAAAAATATCTCGTGCCCGAACTGCGGCACGAAAGGTCCGTTTACAGAAGCCCGCCAGTTCAATCTGATGTTCAAAACATTTGTCGGTCCGGTGGAAGACTCGAACAATGTTGTATATCTTCGGCCGGAAACAGCGCAGGGTATCTTCGTGAACTTTCTGAACGTACAAAGCGCATCGCGCCAGAAACTGCCGTTCGGCATTGCGCAAATAGGGAAAGCGTTTCGGAATGAAATTAATACGAAAAATTTTCTTTTTCGAACCCGTGAGTTTGAACAGATGGAGATGCAATACTTTGTGAAACCGGGCGAAGAGGACACATTCTTCGAATACTGGCGTGAGCAGCGGATGAAGTGGTTTCTGGAACTCGGCATGAAACAGGAAAATCTGCAGTGGCATACGCATGAAAAGCTTGCACATTATGCAAAAGCTGCAGTGGATATCGAGTTCAAGTTTCCGTTCGGATGGGGTGAAATTGAAGGGATTCACAGTAGAACCAATTTTGATCTTTCGCAGCACGAACAGTTTTCCGGCAAATCATTAAAATATTTCGACGAACAATCCAAAGAAAAATTTGTACCGTTTGTGATTGAAACATCGGCAGGCGCCAGCCGGTCGTTGATGGCGTTCCTATGCGCTTCGTACGACGAAGAAATGGTGGAAGGCGCCGAAGGGGCAGGTGAATTGCGTACGGTCTTGCATCTCAACCCGAAACTGGCGCCGATGAAAGCGGCGATCCTTCCGTTGGTAAACAGGGACGGAATGGATGATCTGGCCAAAAAGATGGCGAAGGAACTGCAAAAGTACTTCCGCGTGTTTTACGATGACAGCGGTGCGATTGGCCGCCGATACCGTCGGCAGGATGAGATCGGTACACCGTTTTGTTTTACCATCGATTCACAGACGCTCGTAGACCAGACTGTGACAGTGCGTGAGAGAGATTCCATGAAACAAGACCGTATTGCAATCAGTGCCGTACGGGATTATTTACTGGAGAGAATATGAATCCAACGATGAAGAAAATATTCTTTCACCCTGAACTGGACATTCTCCGCGCAGGGTGGAAAATTGGAATCTTCTTCGGGCTCATTGCGTTCAGCAATATTGCCGTTACAATGCCCGTAATGAGTGTTATCAAAATGATCCCGGGTATTCCTGTGCAGACGGTCGGGACAATGATTGCGTATATCATGATCACTGTCGCGACATGGGTGATGCTCCGGTTTGTTGACCGGCGGCCGTTCCACTCCTTTGGTATTTCATTTAAAGTACAATGGGGAAAAGAGTTGACGCAGGGTTTGCTCTTCGGCTCCAGTATGATGTCCGTAATATTTGCGATCGAATATTCCACTGGAATGGTTACAATCGAATTTCGCGATCTTTCGTTTCAGCAGGCTGCGTTGACATTTACGAATAGTCTGGCGTTGTATACCGTTGTGGGGTACGGTGAGGAAGTATTGTTTCGCGGTTACATTTTTCAATCGTTTGTGGAAGGAACAAACAAAATTATCGCCACGCTTTCAATATCGTTATTATTCGCCGTTGCGCATGCCGCAAATCCGAATGCATCGATGTTTGGACTGATCAATGTCGGATTAGCCGGGATCTGGCTTTCCATCGCATATTTTAAAACACGGGCACTCTGGCTGCCGATTGGCCTCCATATTTCGTGGAATTTCTTTCAAGGATTTGTCTATTCATATCCGGTCAGCGGAACATCGTCGGAGAATGAACAGATTGGCAAAGCGATCGTGGTCGGACCCGATTGGCTGACTGGCGGAGCATTTGGTCCCGAAGGGGGAGCGTTGGCGACTCTGGTAATGGTGATAGGAACCGCAGTAATTTATCAATGGAAGTGGGTTGGTGAAGCAGAAGGGGTGTGGAATTATGATCAATGGCGTGATGATCGGAAACAACAGCTGATCACCGTAACGCCGGAACCGGTACAAGAGCAATAGTGAGATCATCGCTTCTTTTTATCTTTCTTTCCCTTATTGGCACTTCGTCTGTGTCCGCGCAATGGATTATGTCGCAGGAATTTGATGCCCAAGCAAAACGGGGTATCCATGCGGTTTACAATCTTGAATTTGAAAAAGCGGAGAGAGAATTCTCGTTGCTTGCAAAAAATTATCCCACCCATCCTGCAGGGAAATTTTTCCTGGCAATGATCGATTGGTGGAAGATTCTAATGACGATCGATGATGAATCGAATGACGATACATTCATTGCCAAAATGGATGATGTAATCGATATCTGTGATAGCCTCTTGGAAGTAAATGAGAATGATGTTAGCGCATTGTTCTTCAAAGGAGGTGCACTAGGCTTTCAGGGACGGTTGCGTGCCAACCGAAGCAGCTGGATAAAAGCGGCGAATAACGGACGTTTGGCACTGCCCATTGTGCAGAAAGCGTATTCACTGGCGCCGGAAAATTATGACATATTGCTCGGTATCGGCATTTACAATTATTATGCTTCGACAATTCCCGAAAAATATCCAATTGTCAAACCGGTTATGGTCTTTTTCCCGACTGGGAATAAACTGCAAGGAATCGAACAGTTGACGACCGCATCGGAACACGCAAAATTTGCCGCAATTGAGGCGAAATATTTCTTGCTGCAACTAAGTTACAATTATGAACGACAGTACGCAAAAGCGTACGATCTTTGCACTTCGTTGCTAAAGCAGTTTCCGAATAATGTGGTGTTTCACCGGTATGTGGGAAGAAGTTCGTATTCGCTGTCGAAATATGGAGAGTCGGAAACTACATTTCAGGAAATTCTGTCGCGATGCGAAAAGGGGCAGCGAGGGTATTCGGGATTTGCCAAGCGTGAGGCGGTCTATTATCTTGGCATGGTAGCAATGCAAATACAGAATTATGAAAAAGCGTTACGATATTTCTTTCAATGCGATGAAATCAGCCGTCACATGGACAAACAGGAGCCTTCACCGTTTATGACGATGGCAAACCTTCGTATCGGAATGATCTATGATGTGCAAAAGAAACGGAATTATGCTATAATGCAATATCAAAAAGTGCAGCGGTTGAAAGCATTCGAAAATTCCCACGATCTGGCAAAACAGTATTTATCAACGCCGTACGGGTTATGAACGAAGTTACCATCTATATCATCATTGCAGGACTTGTGGCCGGATTCGCCGAACTTCTTGGAGGCGCGTTCGTTGCCTGGAAACGCGATCTTTCAACGAAGATCCAGGAAAACCTGATTGCACTCGGTGCCGGATTTATGTTGGCGCTTGTTATGATCGACCTGTTGCCGGAAAGCATTAAAAATATCGGCACATCGGCTCCGGTATGGATGTTGATTGGTTTTAGCGTGATTCATTTTGTCGAACACACCGTTGTGAAACATCTGCATTTCGGTGAAGAGACACATTCACATGTTATGGTCTCGAAAGTGGCAAGTTATTCCGCATTTTGGGGTTTGTTCATCCATGCTTTCTTCGACGGTCTGGCGATTTCCGCCGGAATGTATTACGATTTTTCACTCGGTATTTTGATTTTTATCGCGATACTGCTGCACAAATTCCCCGAAGGATTGACGATCGCTTCCATCATGCTCGCATCGCAGCAGTCCCGGCAGACTGCGTTGAGAGCGACCGCCGGCATTGCGGCTGGGACGATGATCGGTATCTTTATGATCTTTTTTCTGCAGAATGTCGATCCGCTGATTACCGGGCACGCATTTGCATTCTCCGCCGGCGCGGCACTATATGTCAGTGCAAGCGACCTGATTCCCGAGATTAACCGTTCGGATAATCGTATTCTTTCGTTGGTGGTATTTGTCGGGATGGTATTGTACTATGTGAGTGGAATATTACTCAAAAGTATGGTTGGACATTAACAGTTGAGGTCGGAAGCCGTAAAAAAATCCCCCGTAATAAACGAGGGATTTTTTTGATTTGAATTTACTTTATTACACATCCAAGCCGATAGTAATTCGATTGATGTTGCCGATGATGCCAAACGAATTGAAACTGTAATCCAGTCGAAATGTTTTTAACACTAAACCGCCGCCGAACGAAAATCCCGTCATACCAGCAGAAGTTCCCGTCTTTAATTCCTTCCGCCGTTCGTTATTATAACCGAAACGAAAGAGTAACGATTTACTGAGTGTAAATTCGCCCCCGACAGTGAACATGGTAAATTTATCCAGGAAAGTATCCTGTCCTTCATTTAGCTTATGGAAATTTACGTTCAGTTGCAGCGGCAGATGCTGCGGTTTGATGGTGCCGCCGAATCGTATATCCAATGGGAGGGATTCCGCTTCCGTCCCATATTTATCGATCTGAGTCCCGATATTCGAGATCGTGACACCGAACGAGATTGGATCATTGCCGGGAATCAGATATAACAAACCGAGATCTGCAGCCAGAGCGGATGAATTTGCATCTGCAATAGATGAATAGATAAATTTTCCGGTGACACCGTAATAGAGATTCTCTTCCATTGGATTGGCCAACGACAGGGAGAAGGCCATATCACCCGCACTGAATGTTCCGAGTTTGTTAGCCAGAACATCGGTTTGTTCAAATGTGCCATAATTAACATAATTGACGCCGATGCCGACAACGCCGACATCTTCCATTTCCTGTGTGTATGCAGCAAAACCTGCGTTGATATCCAACAAATGACTGGTATACCCGAATGCCGCTACCGGCGAAAATGATGTTCCGATCGTTGCCGGATTATAAAAAATCCCGGCCGGATCACCGCTCATGGAGATAAAACTCCCGCCCATCGCTGAAGCGCGCGCACTCACATCGTGCTGCAGAAATTGGTACGTGGGCCGTTCCCCTGCGATACCGGGAATGAGAAAAACAAAAAAGAGAATGGAAATTGTTGTGATACGAATGAAGATTGTGCCCTTCATTAATCCTCCTGAGTACAATGATTGAACGATAATTGTTCCGCCGCGCGGCAATAAATGGCTTTCTGTGATTTTTTCCGTATCAATCAATCATCACTCTAATGTAAATATCTATACAGTAAAATTCAACGTTTTTATCTCTCTCGTTTTTATCTCTGAAGAATTATTCCTATACTTGTATATGAATTTTCATTTCATTCTTTGTTCTTTCTTCCTGTTTCTTCTGTGCGGATGTGCTGGACAACGTTTGCCAGAAGGGGGTCCGGTCGATTCCGATCCGCCGGAAATCGTTTCCGTGTATCCGCAGCCCGGAGCAGTCAATTTCTCCGAATCAAGCATTATCATTGAATTCAGCGAATATGTCGATCGCCGGTCAACAGAAGAGGCGATTTTTATCTCTCCGAGTATTGAGGAAAAAGAATTCGACTGGAGCGGCACCGAACTGGAGATTTCATTCAACGAGGAATTACGGAAGAACACGACGTATGTTATTACAGTTGGGACCGATGTGACTGACATTCGAGCGAATAATCGTTTAGCGAAAGCGTTTACGCTGTCATTCTCGACAGGACCGACGATTGATAAAGGAATGATTGCCGGAAAGGTGTTCGATGAAAAACCGGACGGAGTAATGATTTTTTCCTACCGGCTGGATGACTTGCTTCCGGATACGCTTAATCCGGCAATAACCAAACCGGATTATCTTTCGCAAGCGGGGAAGACGGGAGAGTTTGTTCTGAAAAATGTTGCACCAGGTACATACAGGTTGTTTGCGATCAGAGACGAATATCGAAATCTGCTCTATGAACCCGAAACCGATGCGGCAGGAACGACGGACGATATCATAATAACCGATACGGACACGCTGCGGTCCGGCGTTCAATTTATTATTGCCAAAGAAGATACAACTGCGCCACGACTTTCCCAGGTACAGGCAACGGACAAGTGTCATTTAAACGTTCAATTTTCTGAAGAGATGGATTCGGCATCGATCCGAACGACCGGATTTATTATCACAGATACACTTTTCAAATCCACTCTGCCGGTGATGGGATTTTTCTCCCAATATATAGGGAACAAGAATATCACACTCCTCACCGAGCAGCAACGGCCGGATGAGCGTTATGTGCTTAGAGTGAAAGGTGTTGTTGATCGGTCCCATTATCCGATTAATCCAATGGCGAATGCCAAACAGTTTAACGGATCGTCTGTTAAAGATACAATTGCTCCTGTCTTGTCTTCCTCAACTATACATAACCCGTCGGCGAAGATCTTTTCGAATGATAAACTCATTTTCACTTTCAGCGATGCAATTCGGTGGCCGATTGCAGATTCGTCTATTATCGTGCGGCGATCCAAAGATAGTTCTATTGTACCGGTAACAATAACGCTGGAGACTGCTGCGACCATAGCGGTGCGACCGAATGTTCAATGGAATTTTGGAGAGCAATATTCGGTGATGCTGAAGTGGAAAGGTTTTGCGGATTTGTTCGGTAATTCCGGAATGGACACCACCATGACTCTAAAATTTGCGACTGGCGATCCTGAAAACTATGGGAGCATTGAAGGTATATTTACAGGATTTACAGCTTCTTCGACCGTTATTCAAGCGGAAAATATTGTTGAGAAAAGTCAACAACCGGGGAAAACACGAACAGGAACTACTGGTGAATTTTCATTTACACGATTACCGGAAGGCCGATATGTGTTAAAAGTATTCGATGATGTGAATAACAATTTTGTGCATGATGCCGGTTCTCCTTTTCCATACCGGAAAGCGGAACGATTCACCGGATATTCCGATACGATCAGAGTGAGGGCACGATGGCCGGTGGATGGTATAAATTTTAAAGCACCATGATTAACGGCCGACTCTTGTACTGTCGAATGTGACAGGGACAGGAGGTTTTGGCGGTTGATTGCGAATGATGCGGTCCGGTACGATCCACGCTTTTTTATATCCCTGAGATTGGAACTGATCGAGCAATGGTTTTGCCTCTGCGCGATTCACAAAATCTCCCACCCTGATTTTGTATGTGGGGGCTTCAAAAACCAGGTACATCCACAAATTCGGAAACGACACCGTCAGCGCATTTCGAGTCATGTTGGCATCGTCAAAATTATTCGTTGCCAATAATTGTATGCGAAATCCCTGCAATGTTTCGGGCGGAGCAGCCGTTAATTGATCGATTGACCGTCCGTACGTTCGAGTACTGTCATTCTTCTTGTAGAGATATACTTCCGTGTCGTAAAACGAAGGCTTAAACGACCGTTCGAATATCTCCAGCGGCTCTGCTCGCGGTTGATTGATGGAATCGAGTGTTGATTGAGCTGAAACTACGGAAATGAATGCTCCAATTAGGGAAAGGGATTTTAAAATGTCCATGATTATTTCGTCCAGTACGACACCCAGCAATCAGGGTAATCAGCAGGATATTTCGATTGCATTTTTTTCATAAATTCTATTGCAAACGACCGGGTGGAAAATGTACCGATACAAACGCGTGTTAAACTGATTGAACTGTCGAACAGCACTCTGACCGGCAAGTTGAACCTCGTTGTCAATTGTTGACGATGTCGATTGACATTACTTTGCAGTCGAAACGCACCGACCTCGACCGTATAGAACTTTTTCGGTGTGAAGGCTTTCACGGAGATGGAAGATGACTGCGATCCGGTTTTCTTTTTGTGTAACACATCTACGGTATCTGCCTGTACAGAAAACCGCTGTGTTGCCGTATGTGATGGAGATTTCTGCTTCGGTACCGGAAGCAGTTTTTGTTTGGGTTCAGATGATGACGGAAACTGTTGTTGGTTGGTAGTATCGATCTGTTCATTTGTCTGATCAATCGATTCTTCCGTTACTGCGTCCGAAGACGAACAGCCGGCCCACATGGCGGTGAAAACGGCTAAGATGGCGGTATGATAAACGCATGTTCTAATATTTCGCTCCCGCTGTACCGATGTTTTCAATTGGATGCCAGGTCGTTTTGATTTCCTGGAGGTCCAGAATAAGATACGGATGTTCCTGGTCCGCTTTCATCCAATCTTTTGTCCAGAACAGTGTGCGCTTTACGTTTGCCGCCGATTGTTGAACAATCGTTTTTTCCTCTTCCTCGTTGTTTCTGCAGTAGACAACAGCGTTTACATCCATGTGACTTGAAAAGTGAGTGATAAGTTCGCTGCTGGTACCGGTGAGGATATTAATGACACCGCCCGGAACATCCGACGTTGCCAGTACCTCGGCGAATGTTATAGAACAAAGCGGTTTCCGCTCCGATGCGAGAACGATGCATGTATTGCCCCCAGCAACACATGGGGCAATAACGGAGACAAGTCCGAGCAATGCATGTTTTTCCGGTGCGATAATCGCTACAACTCCGGTCGGTTCCGGAACGGAAAAGTTAAAGTGGGAGGAGGCAACGGGATTGATGGTACCGAAGGTTTGCTGATATTTATCGCACCAGCCGCTGTAATACACAAGGCGGTCGACAGACAAGGCGACTTCTGTTTCGGCAGATTTTTTGGAACTTCCCTGCATCATCAATTCAGCAACAAATTGTTCCTTCCGTCCTTCCAACATCTCAGCAACTCGGTACAGTATCTGTCCGCGGTTGAACGCGGCACGGGATGACCAACCGCCGAACGCATTTCGTGCAGCAACAACTGCGTTGCGAAAATCTTTTCGCGACGCGAGACTGACGTTTGCTAACGGAATATTGTTCTTGGTAGTCAGCGGATAATATCTGCCGCTTTCAGTCCGCGGGAATTGCCCGCCGATATACAGTTTATATGTTTTGAGAATTTCTACTCTGGACATAGTGTCAGCCAAAAAAATTATAATTGAATG
>JALNZH010000141.1 GCA_023229405.1 Bacteroidota bacterium | reverse complement strand
TATAACTCACGTTACGCAAAACAAGAAAAACGGTCATGGTGAGCAAGGCGCAGGCTAAGATAGTTACGTCATCCTTCTGCCGAAGGCATCCCTATCGGAAGACGCATCCTTTCCCGCAGGGATTCCTTCGGAACAAACAGCAAAGGATTTGCCAGGATGACCGCTGTTTCTGCGCCGCGTCGAACCATTGTTACCTTTTTGCGTAACATCAGGATGTAATGTATAAATTTCCCTCCGTTTTGCAACGCTGTATGGTTGGAAAAGATTTCGCCGGGAGAGTTTGTTTCTTTGTCGTACCGAAGATGGTACGATGTGAATTACAATAGTTTCCAGTGGTTACGGACAGGATTTACTGTAGGATCGTCTTTCATCGGAATTTCATTTTTGCAGCGTTTCCGCGAAGTAAGTAGAACATTCTTAACGCAGATGATACAAAATAATTTTTATACTCTTCACTTTTTTACGCCGCATTAGACCTCTGAAGCATGCGTATTTTTTACCACACGTATGTTCCTACTGATCCGGCGGTGAGAAAAGAAACTATTTCTGTTTTCTCCTCTTTGATTTTAAATATTTGCGTACTTGATCCTTCGTTCAATACGATCAACACCTTTTTACCATCGCTTCGCAGAAAAGCAACATTGGTGAGCGATCCTGGTACGGATGACGCGATGCGCATGGAGCCGGGACGGACAAATTTTGAGGCGTGCGCAAGAATGTAATATGCCGGATTGCGTGAAAATGCGTCTCCGGAAATCGTCAATATGCCAAGGCATTTCGTGCATCCGCCGGGAGTGTGAGGGTTCAGCATCGGATCTGCGGCAAGATTCCATTCCAGTACGGTTCTGCACCAGTTGCGTATTGCACCGATGATTAGATTACCGGTATGCCATTTCAGGTCGCCGGCAAAATTTCCCGGAGCACCGATCCATTGTTCCGTAAAATACAGATGTTTGTCCGGATGCGCATTGTGCACCGCCGATAGATCGCTAATGTTCCCTCCGTACAAATGAAATGCCGAGCCGTTCACAAACACGCGCGCTGCAGAATCGTTGAGAATGGAAATTGGATAATCCGTTCGGTCAGCATTGTGATCGTACAAAATTATTTTTGTATCAATTCCATTCGCCGCAAACTTCGGTCCCAGGTGTTGTGTAATAAAGTGCGCCTGCTCGGCTGCCTGCATCACCATGCTTGGATTATTCTCGGGATTGAGCGGTTCGTTTTGTATGGTGATTGCATCAATGCTGATCCCTTCATTTTTCATTCCCTGGATATAGTTCACAAAATAGTGCGCATACGCTCCATAATATTGAATTCGTACGCTTCCTCCGATGGAAGAGTTATTATTTTTCATCCAGGTTGGGGCGGACCATGGCGACCCGAGAATTTTGATGTCGGGATTTATAGCAAGAATTTCTTTCAGGATGGGAATCAAATGCGTCCGATCCGGATCGAGACTGAACTTCGTCATTCCGGTATCGGTCTGTCCTGCCGGAAGATCGTTATAGGTAAAGACACGCTCGTCAAGATCAGATGAACCGATACTGATACGCAAATAGCTGATGCCGATATTCTTATCGTTCGGTGCGAACAATTCCTTCAACAAGCCGGCACGCACCGAATCGCTCATCTGATGCAGCAGCATGGCGCTCCCGCCGGTCAGCGTGCATCCGAATCCGTCGATGGTTTGGAATGCAGTTCCGCTTTCCACGTTAATCACCGGCAGTGGAGCACCGACAGCGATGGTCTGACTTGTCAATTGCTTTTGAAAAAGTGCGGAACGATCTGCATTGGTAAGCCAGAATTCGTATTCTCCTTCTTTGGGAACATCAATGGCTTGATTCGATTCCGTGCTGTAGAAGAATTGCGCAACAAAAAGGAAGAGAAACGGGAAGAGAGTTTTTTTACCATTGTTCATATCAATAGTCTTCGGTGTTAATTAGTTCTGTTATATTTTTCTCTTTGATTTTTCCACAAAGAATGGATAATCACTCCAAACACTGAGTAGGCGGGGAGCAACAAACCTGCCCGCCGGCGGGAAGAACAAGATTCTTCGCGAAGCTTATACTGAGCGAAGCGAATGTGCTCAGCATAACAAAAGACAACCTATTTTTCAGATGATTCTACTTTTTACTTCTCACTTAGCTATTTTTTCTTTCTCACCCCACTTCATCTGTGTTTCTTCATAAAACTGTTTCAGAATCCAATATGCTTTTTTCTTTTCTCCGTTATTCGAAATCAATCCTTTGCGGTTGTAAAAATCCTGAATCTTCGGAAGCGGCCGACGCGGGGAACGGAAATCGGTCAAAATCCACGGACTCACACCCCGCAGCGGCGAGATGGTTTTCAGCATTGCTATCTGTTGTTTATACAGATATTCCTGATATTCTTCAGTCCATCGTGTTAACGTGTCGCCGTGAAAGCCGTACAGTGCGTCGGCGCCGAATTCACTGATGATGAGTGGTTTGTTGTATTCCACTTTCCATGATACTCTCGAAGTTTTTTCCGGCAGATCTTCGTACCAGCCAATATATTCATTGCAGCCGAGCACATCCAGATAATTTCCGAGCGGATCATTGATTATCTGCGTTGTTTCATCAATGTAATGCCGTTCCAGCGCCGCAGTGACTAAACGAGTAGAATCCATTGATTTTACATGCGAGACCAGTGATGTTAAAAAGCGGAGTCTCGGTTCGCTGAGTGGAGTTTCGTTTGCCACAGACCACAAAATAATACTCGCTCTGTTTTTATCCCGCGTAATCATCTCCGTCATTTGATTCAGTGCGTTCGCTAATGTTGCCTGATTTTCCCAGGTGATGGTCCAGTACACAGGGACTTCCGACCACACCAGCAATCCCATCGAATCGGCCATGCGCACCATCTGTTCGTTGTGGGGATAATGCGCAAGACGGACGAAATTACAACCCAGCTCTTTTGCCCGCTGCAGTGTTATTCTTGCATCGACCGAACTGTATGCGCGTCCGCCGTGTGTCGGCGACTCTTCGTGAATGCTGATGCCGCGCAAGAATATTGATGTTCCATTTAAAAGAATATCGGTGCCACGCGTTTCAATTGTCCGGAATCCGATCCGGTCGTGGACGGTATCGCTGCCGGCAGTGATGATCACATCATACAATTCCGGTTTTTCTGGCTGCCATCGGACAATATTCCCTTTTCCGGAAAAGAAAAATCTTCCCTTGGCATCAGTCCTTCCAGTCAGGTGAATTTTCGCCCGGGGAATTGTCACCGCTACATTTTTTATGACGGTCTCGTTCGACAGTTGCACCCATCCGCTGATTCGATCTTTCGATCCGCGCTCCAATTGAATCGTATAATCCCCGATGTGGGTGTCAGGTACTTCCGCCAGATACACATCACGTGTTAATCCGCCATAATTCCACCAATCCGTATTTACCGTCGGAACTGCCTCCCGGTACCGTTTATTATCCACTTTCACTATCAGGAAGTTTCCTTTTTGCTGCACTTTGTCGGTAATCTCAAATTGAAAGGGTGTAAAACCGCCGATATGTTCACCGAGTTTTTCCCCATTCAAATAAACAATAGCGTGATAATTGGCCGCACCAAAATGAACAAACAGCCTCTTTCCCGCTTCCAGCGTGTAATCAAAGGATCGTTTATACCAGACCGTCCCTTCATACAGGAAGAGTTCGTTCCGCTGTGTGTTCCAATCGCCCGGTACATTCAGCGTTCCTGACGTTTCAAAATCATATTCAATAAGGTCGTGTTTTGTTATCGGTTTTTTATTTTTGAAATATCCGTCACCGGACGGTTCATAACGGTAATTGTAATATCCCGTTTCGTAGGGATCAATAATAATATTCCACGAACCGTTCAGCGGTATTACCTGCCGCGCTCCGATATTTTGCAGCGGTAATGATTGTGCAAACGTAAAGGAAACGATACAGCAGAAAATGGTGCTATATATATTGGGTGACATTGCGGTTCCGGATAATTGGTTGATTGATGGAAACAAATGCATACCGCACAATATATCCAATATCCGCACGAAGAGCCAGATGACGGATTGAGTGACTATTGAACATTTCGTTTTCCTTATGTTCTTGCGTACCTTTGAAGTATGGAGCGGCAAAAAAAATATATCGCGCATATCGATCTCGACTGCTTTTTTGTTTCGGTGGAGCGGATCAAGGATCATTCTCTCATCGGAAAACCAGCAGCGGTTGGCGGAACGGGACGGCGCGGAGTAATTTCATCGGCATCGTATGAAGCGCGGAAGTTCGGCGTCCGTTCGGCGATGCCCACAGTTCAAGCGCTCGATCTCTGTCCGCAGCTGATTGTTGTCCACGGTAGCCACGACGAATACGGCAGGGTCTCCAAACAACTCTATAAATTTTTGTGCGACTATGCTCCGATCGTTCAGCAAGCGTCCATCGACGAGATGTATATGGATTTCACCGGATGTGAGAAACTCTATAATAACGATCTTCCTGGATTGATGCGGACGCTGCAGGCGCTCGTAAAAAAAGAATTCTCCCTTCCCTGCACCATTGCCCTTTCTTCCAATAAGGTCGTCTCAAAAATTGCAACCGGTTGCGTTAAACCGGAGGGATGTATTACCATCGAACATGGATTGGAGAAAGAATTTCTCTCTCCGTTGAACATCAATGTGATTCCCGGAGTCGGCGCTAAGACGGAACAGGAGCTGCGTAAGTACGATATTAATCTGATCCGTGATCTTCAGAAAATGCCGAAAGAGATGCTCGAATCGATGCTCGGCGACCACGGCGGATATTTTCACCGGGTGGCAATGGGGATCGGCAACGACAGATTGGAAGTAGCGTGGAAACGGAAAAGTATCAGCAGCGAGAACACCTTTTCGAAGGATACCTCGAATACGGAAGAACTGTTGCGGTATCTGTACGATTTGACTGAAACTGTCTGCCACAACACGCGGCGATACGGTTGGAAGGGAAAAACAGTGAAATTGAAACTCCGGTATTCAGACTTTTCCACGATCACGAGGAATATCACGCTGAAAGAATCAACAAACGATGACAAAGTGGTGTTCGATGCTGTGAAGGGAATCTTTTTGAAAACATATTTGCCGGACGGCGCGTTGGATGCGCGCCGTGCGCCGATACGGCTGCTTGGCGTTGGTCTGACACAATTCTCTGAAGCAAAGGAAGAACCGATGTCCCTTTTTCCTGAAGACGAAAAACGAACACAGGTGTTACGTGCGGTGGACAAACTTAAAAAGAAATTTGGAGACGACGCAATTCACACGGGTGCAATCTAATTTGGTGCGATAATTGTTTTTGCAATCCCCTATACTTGCAATTGTATCATTGTTCTTATGCCATATTGTGGTACACGTTCTGCACATCATCGTCCTCTTCCATCGCATCAATCAATTCTGTCACCTCTTTTGCCTGTTCCGCCATTAACTCTTTTGTTGTCGTCGGAATATACTGCAGTTCGGTGCTGGCCGGCTCAATTCCTTTTTCTTCAAGCGCTTTCTGCATCGTACCAAATCCTTGGAATGTTGTATACACATATAGAAATTTTTCATCCCCGTTCAGTTCGTCCAACCCATGATCGATCATTTCCAGCTCAAACTCATCAACATCGGAAATTTTTTCGATCGGAATTTTGAAAATTCCTTTCCGCTCAAACATAAACGCAATAGATCCGGAGTTACCCATCGATCCGCCGTATTCTTTAAAGTGGTGGCGGACGTTGGAGACGGTGCGTGTTTGGTTGTCCGTAGCACATTCAACCACTACCGCGATGCCGTGTGGTGCGTATCCTTCGTAAATAATCTCAAAATAACCCGTCGTATCTTTGTTCGACGCACGTTTAATCGCCGCGTCGATGCGGTCCTTCGGCATATTGACGCTCTTCGCGTTTTGAATAGCGATGCGCAAATGTGAATTTGCCTTCGGATCCACTCCCCCCGCTTTTACGGCAATTTCAATATCTTTGCCAATTCGGTTGAAGGCCTTGGACATCTTTTTAAAGCGTGCAAACATTACATGTTTACGTTTTTCGAATATTCTTCCCATAACGTTTTTAGATTGTTATCGTGAATGATGATTGAATTGATTCAAAATACAAAAATTGACCCTGAAGTGGAAACAAAATTGCTTAAGTTTCATTGAATCAGTACTTTATGAGCAATTCTTTTCTTTCGGAGCAACATGAAACCTCTGAATCTGCCCTTTCAAACAATCGATTGGTCTGCAGTGCCCAAGACCGAACATCGCGGAGAGACCGGAACGGCATTCTGGCAAACGCTGCAATTCCCCGGACTGAGAGTACGAATCGTGGAATATTCTCCCGGATACTGCGCCGATCATTGGTGCACCAAAGGCCACATCGTTCATTGTGTAGAGGGAGAATTTACCAGCGAAATGAAGGATGGAACATCGTTTTTGCTGTATCGGGGAATGTCGTATGTCGTTTCCGATGAGATGAGTGCACACCGTTCGGTTACTCACGGCGGGGCAACATTGCTTATTATTGATGGAACATTTCTATCAGAAAAAATTGAATTATGAAAACACTTGGCCTTATCGGGGGAACCACGTGGATTTCCTCCATTGATTATTACCGTGCGATCAACGAAATGGTAGCCGAACACCTTGGCGGTTCACATTCCGCGCGTTGTTTATTTTACTCCTTCGATTTTCAGGATATTGCGGATTACATTGAACGGAGTGATTGGATCGCAGTGAAGCGTGAATTTCTTATTGCGGCAAAAATACTGGAAGCGGCTGGGGCAGATTGCATACTGTTCTGCGCAAATACCGCACATGTCGCCGCCGAAAATGTTCGTAATAATATTTCTGTTCCGTTGATTCATATCGGCGAAGCAACCGTCGCTGAAGTGCAGCATCGCGGCATTGCTACTACGGTGGGATTGCTAGGTACGCGGTTTACGATGGAAATGGATTACATTAAAGAGAAATTCGTCGCCGCGAATATCGAGGTTCTAATCCCCGATCTCGAAGATCGTGAATTTATCCATCACTCAATTTTTGAGGAGCTCGGAAAAAATATTTTTAAGGACGAAACCAAACAACGGTATCAGGAAATCATCGCAGCATTAGCTTCGCGGGGTGCCGAAGGGATTATTCTCGGTTGCACCGAAATTCCGCTGTTGATTAAACAAAGCGATGTCGATCTACCGGTGTTTAATACTACACTGATCCATGCTAAGGCCGCGGTAGATTTTGCTCTTCCCCGATAACGGATCATGATTACCATACCAATCACATATATCCGGACTGACGCAGTAAAGATCGTACGCTGGGTAGGTAACAACCAGCAACGGTTCGGCGAACTAATGGAGATGTTTTTTGCTGCGGATGAACGTACCGCTCTGCGTTGTATTTGGATCATCTCCATGTGTACCGAAGAAAATCCTGCCGTCATTCGTCCCTGGTTACCGAAACTGATAAAACTTGCCGGCAAAAAAGATGTTCACGAATCTGTGAAAAGAAATATCATTCGCACACTGCAATTTGTGGAGATTCCTCGTTCGCTTCAAGGCACTGTTGCCAATATTTGTTTCGATGCACTGCAGGATTTGAAAGCGCCGGTCTCCATTAAAGCATTTTCCATGTCCGTGCTCGCCAACATTGCAACGTTTGAGCCCGACCTAAAGCAGGAAATTTCTCTTGTCGTCGAGCAAATGCTTCCGTACGGTTCCGCTGGCGTACAATCCCGCGCCAAAAAAGTGCTGAAACAGCTCGCGAAATGATGTTGTTTCTCACCTTATCCCTTTCTACATTGAAGAAAATTTTTTTTCATGAATCGAACCGGCAATCTCATTCTAGCATTACTCCTCTTCTCTTCACTTCTTTTTTCACAGGATTTTTATCCAAAAACCAAAGGAAGTGCAAAAGAACGGACTTTTGGTATTGGCGGACAAGCGTCATATCCCGTTGGAGGAGTGAGTGTAAAATTCAACATTGGCGACCATGCGGCGGTGCAAGGAGTTTTCGGTTTTTTTGGTATCGCCGGCATCGAACTGAAGTCCATGATGCTGCGGGGATTATTTCGGTTCAACGAGATTAATTCCGTGGAACCATATGTATACGGAACGGCTGGATATCTGGAAATCACGTCAAACAATCTGCAGCACCCGGCGCTGAACAAGAAAGAAACATTTCCCGGGTATGGCGTTGGTGGTGGTATTGAATATGAATCTCAATCTATTCCCGATGTTGCGGTGAATGCGGAAGTGGGGTATGGTTCTCTACAGAATAAAACAATTGATTTTGAATTCTCCCGGGTTACCTATGGCGCCGGGATTCACTTCTATTTTATGAGGTAACACAATGAAACTGTTCTTTTCCGTTCTGCTTATGTTCGTTGTTGCCTTCGGACATGCACAGACAATTTTTTCTCCCAACAAAAAATTATCTCTTACTGTTTCTCTTTCGGCGGACAGCGTTCCAACGTACCGGTTGACGCTCGGGAAAAAAACTATTGTCCTTCCCAGCAAGCTTGGTCTTGCTGTAAAGAATATGCCTTCGTTCCTCTCTGGATTCGCCGTCGCCCAAGTGGAATCCTCGCTTGTTGATGAATCGTGGAATCCAGTGCTCGGCGAAATGAAAACAATTCGGAATAATTATCGTGAATTGAAAGTAACGCTGCAACAGCCAGCTGTAAAAAATAGAATGATGGCTGTAACATTTCGGTTATTTAATGAAGGACTCGGTTTCCGGTACGAATTTCCGCAGCAGGATAATTTAAACTATTTTACCGTCACAGATGAACAAACAGAGTTTGCATTAACTGGCGATCACAAGGCGTTCTGGATCCCCGGAGATTTTGATACGAACGAGTATAAATATGCCGAAACATCGCTGAGCGGGATCGATGCGGCAGCCTACGGCGAACGCAGTGAGATTTTTACTGCGGGAATGTACGGCAACTTTATGGTTCAGACGCCGCTGCAATTAAAATCCACGGAC
>JALNZH010000140.1 GCA_023229405.1 Bacteroidota bacterium | reverse complement strand
GCGCAGGCTAAGATAGTTACGTCATCCTTCTGCCGAAGGCATCCCTATCGGGAGACGCATCCTTTCCCGCAGGGATTCCTTCGGAACAAACAGCAAAGGATTTGCCCAGGATGACCGCTGTTTCTGCGCAGCGTCGAACCATTTTTACCTTTTTGCGTAACATCAGTGAGTAATTGAGATTAAGGAAAAACACCGATTGGGCGCAAGACAAGTCGTTGGCATTAAAAAAGGACATTGTCGTTCTACAGCCAAACCAGCGAACACGGTAAGACAATAAAATATAATGCAAGCGGTTACGTATACAATTCGCCGTTTATCAATTAGTTTACACTGACAACATATTCACGAAACAGCGGTAGCTCCTATTATACGGCCAACTGTTACCGTCACAAGAACAGGTATGCTCTTCAACGATGGATTGGCGTGTATCGGCAGGAAAAAAATAATAGAAACATTTGAAAAACAGCTTGTCTTTTGTCATACTGAGCGAAGCGAAACATCTTGTTCTTCCCTTTGTGTGAAAAAACGAGATCCCACGTCGCAACGCTCCTCGAAATGACATTGCTATGAGATTATTCAGAAGTCATCTAATAATCAACGGCACGTCGATAATTCCCAAAGCAACTGCTTGTAAACGGAACCGCAGTTTTGATATTCTAGATTGATTAGTAGACTGAATAATTTATATTGCTCCAAACGGACAGGTAATAATTTATTTTTTGATTTATTGTTGTCGGGTCAACCATTAAATAAAAGACAGCACCCAAAAAGTATAGTATTCTCGTAATTAAATACACCGCCCACATACTGGCACCACCATATGTGTGGGAATTAAGTAGTATGACAAATCCAACGACAAAGCAAATAGCAATAACTATGAAAATGCTTTAACAGTTAATATTGATTTACGTAAAGGAAAGCATAAAAACTGTTCTATGATAACTCCAAAAATTGTAGCAAGAAGAGTATTTGGTAAAGCAAATTGAACATCTTGAAATATTATCACCCCTTGAATAAAAGCAATAATATAGAACAATGCTCTGGAAACAAACGATGATATTGTTATCCCCACGATAATTATTACTATGTAATTTCTGAGTGTCTTAATTTCCATACTTATTTACAAACCCCGAGCGAGTGCGGATTATAGAGTTAGTCCCGTGTAGTGTTTCAGTATTTCGGTAACACAAGAAGTATCTTTGTTATAAAAAATATCCGCACCACACTGTTGGACGGCATCCCGTTGATTGTATTATTGCTGGTATAATAGCCGGATCATTTCATGAGGATCATTTTTTTTGTTTCGCTATACTCACCGGCAATAAATCTGTAAAAATACATTCCGCTGGGGTGTCCGGCGGCATTCCATTCTGTATAGTAGTATCCTACCCCCTTCTTACCGTTGACCAGCGTGGCAATTTCTTGTCCCAACGAATTAAAAACTTTAACAGAAACAATTCCTTCTTCTTTTACGCCATAGGAAATAATAGTTGATGGGTTGAACGGATTGGGATAGTTCTGCAAAAGTTTAAACCCACCCAGAATTGTGGCGTCGCTTTTCACAGCGGAACTTTTATCGACCATAATATCACCCGGATATGTTGAACCGGCAACTTGCTCTGGGCCGGGATATAAAGGGAAGATTTTATATTCGCCGGCAGTTGGTGTTAGGGGAACTGGTTGAGGACAAATAACACCGCGGATGTAATCTAATTTTGTGCCAACGGGAGGAGGAGTGTATTTTGAATCAAAAAATTTATGTCCACGAAGTGTATAATATCCAGAACCGTCAAACATAGTCATTTGATTTCCGTTCGTATCAACAAACGTAAATCGCCCTGTAACTGAATCGACAGAATTCACCATTACGTTACGAATGATAACGTACATTCCTTCATATTTTTCTCCCCCCGAAGGACGTGGGATTTTTCCCACCGCAAAGCTGTCGACGGTTACTTCTATTGGAGCCGGGCGCGTTGGTTTCACGGCCAGAATTTCAACGGCGACAGGGCTTGTGAATACCGGCGCTGTTGTTGAATACAAACTTATTTCAGTTACGCTGTTTGGTTGGTTTCCAAATTCCAATGCACGCCCGACGACCTTGATAATCATTCCGGTGTCAACCGTTGAAATTAATGTGCTTTGTGCTTTTGAAGATGTATCGTTTGTTAGGACAAAAAGACCACCCCACAATTGTCCGGTCACTGTATCCTGAATAAAAACACTATACCGGGCAAGCGTAAATGTTATTATGCGTGGTCTTACGACAACAATCCCCACAATACTTACTGTATCGTTCGCTTTTACAGGATCCGTCTCATCCAAGCTGAAATTCGCTGAAGCTTGCAACGTATCCATCTTTAATAGCGAATCGAGGAGCACTTGATTCAGCTGAAGAATTGTGAGACTCTTTTGGGCAGAAGCAATATTGAGAATCCAAAGAATGTAAAATAAAGGAAGAAATAATCGCTGCTTCATTGCAACCCCCTAAATTAGAAACACGTCTCGAGCATTACCAAGGTATTTCAAGAAGACATCACTCACATAAAAATGAACTTGTTGTTATGTTTGAATGTCTTGAATAAATACGGCAACAACAAACTCGTGTAACCAAGCCATCGATATTTCATGTGTTCTAACCATGTGTTCCAAAGTAGCACGCGAGACATTGTTCAATTTCGACGAATGAAGGAGGTGATATGTTAATTTGTCAAGAATGTCTCGATAGTAAGTGCTAAAAGCAATGAATTATCATAGCTGTCCAAAATAAAGGCACGTTGCGTATACCATCAATCAAAACATGTCAAATAAAATAGAATTTTACAAAATATATGAAGTAAGCCCAAGAGTTAACATTGCAACTGTAATGATGTGGGTGGGAACGAAATTTTGGAGGAGTGAGCGAATGGGGATGTGATGAATAACGGGACGTTTGATGGCGCGATGAGCGCCATCAATGGGCATAAGCGAATGGGATTCATTGCGCGCGATACATTTCGCACGGAGTTCTTTTGCTTCTTTTCTTGTGCCGCCTAGATATGGTCAATTCGTAAACGGCATTCCTTTGGAACTCCGTCAAGAAAAGAAGAGAGTATGTGTTTTCCAATTTTCGGTAATTATTTTAGACAAGCATGCTGAATTATTGAAAACAAAAAAAGTCAACAGTTCAACGATAAACAAAGTTGGCTTTTAAGGTATACACCAATATAGAACAGTGCACATCGATTAATAAACAGAATAAAAACAGAACGCATTAAAATGCCGCAACAATAGTTCATATGGGCTCACCATTAGACCGAAGTCAAAACCCTTTGTCTTTAACTATCCCAACAGAAAGGTATTTGTAATAGAATGAGGTATTAGATCGCCGACCCAATATCATGAAATGATCAAACACTTTTCTTAATGCTCCTCTGCTTAATAAAACGCTTTTCCAGTTCGCAAAGAACAACAGCATAAAAAACATCCACGATGGTTAGTCGGTTAACTGTTTATCTGAGCTACAAAATCAAAAACAGGATGCCAAAAGGCATCCTGTTGATTGATTGTTGTATATCAGTCGGATCATTTTATGAGGATCATCTTCTTTGTCTCGGTGAAATCTCCAGCGTTAATTCTGTAAAAATACATTCCGCTGGGAAGTCCGACAGCATTCCATTCGGCATAGTGGTATCCCACCTCCTTTTTGTCGTTTACCAGCGTAGCAACTTCTTGTCCCAACGAATTAAAAACTTTAACAGAAACAATACCCTCTTCTTTTACGCCGTAATAGATCGTCGTAGAGGGGTTGAATGGATTGGGGAAATTATGAGAGATGGAATATGATTCAGGAACGATTTGTTCAATGCCGGATTTAGAAAATGTACCGATGATGCTGCCAGAAATAGAGACGATATCGCTGTAATTAGAAAATTGCGATTGAGCAATACCGTAAAAATCGTCCCATTCCGATTTTGCTTTTACTCTGTAGTTAACCGATACATTTTGCCGATTTGAAAGGTAAGGCTTAACGCTTTTTTGAATCTCGTTGTCTACAATAACAGTATCTTTTGTTGACCCAATTACTTGATAGGAGCCTTTATTAATACTTCGTTCAACGAAGTAAGATTTTATATTGGATTCAAGATTTCTGTCCCAACTTATCCTAACTCCACCCGATGTAGGAATTACACATTTTATTTTTTGGGGAGGAATGGTTGGCATAATTGCTTCAACATTTCTGTCATCGATATCTATAATATCAACATTATAAGAGGCATAAATTACTACTGGTTGTGATTCTGGTTTATTTTTTCTTTGAAAAACCGTTTTAATTTTAATTCTATGATTAGATTCTTTTCCTGTTGGTAAAGAGAAAGATCTATTCTTTGCGTGTTTGATCGGAACCGGAAGTGATCGAACAGATATTCTGCCTTCGTTGATAGGGCTTTCTAATTCAACCAAATGTTGTTGACTATTGCCATTTATCCAACCAACAAATTCCAGATTCGCGTCAGTATTTACCGAAGAGTAATCGACAACCAAGGAAATATCTGTTTTTACCAAATCCATATCTAGAAATGGATTATATGATATTTGAATATCTTCAGCGATTTCATATTCTGCATAATCGACATAATACGGTATATAATCATAGTAACTCGCATAATCATATTGGCGTTGATAGATCTTTTTGTGAATTACCGGCGTTTTTGTTAACGTTAATAAACCGAGGGGTTCATTTTTTACGATCCCAGCGGCACTGCCGAGCGACGGGTTCCAATATTCGTCCCTTGTATAAGGAATGGTTACCCGTATTTCGTGCAATGGTATTGTTGCAACAATTTTTCCCGTAAGCTCCAAATTCATCGCAATGAACGATGGGGCGGGCTCGGCAGGAATTGGAGTTTCCGAACCACCGGTGACAAAAAAGTCGAAAATGCCTCCAATGTCTAAACCCTGGATGCTGATAGGTAATGCGTTTGTAAAAGAAGAGAGTTTAGCTGCAAAACCATCAAACAGTCTCTTAAATTGGTTTTCATAACCCACTCTTGGGATCAAGCGGCCCATCTTAGAAAAATAATTTGTAAAGCTTTTCCAGCTAGTTTGAGTTGCCATAGGTTTTAAATTCAAGCTTCCCAAATTTACAGACTGAATATTGGGATCGAAGTTTAAGTTTGGCATTTGAAAATCTGAAATACCCATTGATCCATTATCATATGTTGCACCTGTTAACCAGTTATTAACATGTGAGAGAGTTCCCTGTGCTCCTTCTGCAACGCCTTTTAGTGAAACATTGAATTCTTGTTGACCATATATTCTAAAATAAAGCGCCGGAGGATCTACATCAGACTTAGGTGATATTGTAGGGTCAAACGATAGTGGAAAGTCAGCCCACAACCAGTAATTATTACGAACCACATCGGAAAAAATCGAACAAGAGTTCTCTTTCATTTTATCAAATTTGTCTATCGCCTCTGCTATAGGTTTAAGATACGCAAGCACGGCGGGTGTTTTCAAGTTGTCTTCTTGATTATAAAATTGTAATTCAATAAATCCTTTTTTGTATTCGGCTTGTGTTTTTACACAAATAAAAAATCGTAATATAGATCGATTGATATTGTATAACACAAAATATGCTCCCGCTCTGGAGTTTAGGCCAGTGATAGATCTATCCGGTGTTCCAAAATCTCTTGCAAGTAACCGCCAACCATCTTCCTTTCTATTATCTAATAAGCCGCTCCAAGCGTTTGCTTGTGTCCAAGGCGCCTCAATAATGGTTTCCGTTACACCGCCATTATCGGATCGATGATAGGCTTTATAAGCAGCGTCGGGATAGATTCTTCCCGTCACGTCGCCGAACCTCCAATCCCATTCAGGATCTAAATTAACATCAGTGAGAATGGATGTTGACTGTATTGTTTGTCCAACATTCTGTGAAAACGCAGAATCAAGGATAAGTATAGAATAAAAAAACATTATTGATACAAACGAAAAAATCGATTTCATAATTTTCTCCTTTTTATCATTCCGAATAGATTTCAGAAAATATGATACGAAAGCAGAAAACCCGGAGATGGTGTGATTAGTGTTTCGATGAACTTAGTGGAAGTTCGAATATCCCGATTTGGCAGAAAGCAGGCATGAGGAATTCAGGCGCAGAATTACGTTTAAAATATTCCCGTAATGGGATATACGTTCAATAGTAATACTATTCGTTATATTATTTCATAGACACCTCCTTTAATAGCCGAGCCGATATTTCAATAGCCCCATTCTTGGACCAGAAATAAGTGTTCCCCACATATATGCCGGATTACCATACCCTACAAATAAATTACCCTTGAAATGTTCCAAAAATGAAATTGTGTTAAATACACCCATATCAGCCGAGTAAGATTGAGACATTAATAATCCTTTGTTTAAAGTTTTGTACGGTTCTCCGTATTTTTTACTAAATATGCCATGAACATCTGTGGCGATAAACAATTCATTACCAATAAATATGATTGCCGTTGGCATGGTGATAAGCGGAGGAATAAAATAAGGTGCATAGCGGTTGTTAGGTATTGAATCACCATACATTTTCCATTCGTCTCCATTCCAGAAAGAAATAATACCTGATGAATGAGAATTCGGTCTAAATCCTGCAAAAAGCGTGTCGTTATGAAAAACAATAGAATTAAATCCTACAGCGGAATTTGAAAACCCATTTTGCATACGTATAAAATTTACGCCGTCAAACCGGAAAAAAGTAATCCCATTACCATTAAAGCTGGGGCGAAGATATAATACATCCTTACCATCTTTTTTTATTTTCAAAAACTTTGCTCCCCAAATGCTGCCATCTAGCGCAGGTGGACTAATAACTTTTTTCCAAACGCCATCCCGAGAGACGTGATACATATAGCCGGTGAACCTAGTTTGAATAACCAAAAGATTGCCGTTCAAGAATACCATATCACCAATCCACTCTGCTTCTGCCATATCCCAAGGGACGTCAAATTTAATATTCCAATTACCTATGACGTCCATGACAAAAATAAAATGATCGCTCATAACATACAGTGAATCGTTTTCCACTGTCATTGGACCGATTGTTTCAGTAAATGTCTTTACTAACCGCCAGGTATTTCCATCAGTAGTTTTTAAAATTGCCCCCGGATATACGGTGTCGCCTTGGTAGTGCACTACCGAGGCATATAATTCATCATTAAAATGAATCATACATCGTATATCGAGATTCACAAATTCAGGGACTTCCACCCATTGGTGATTCTGTGCGAGAGGTGGTGGAGGATTGACAGAAGTATCTTTGCAAGAACCAACTATGTTGGCAAACAACAATAAAAAAGAAAAATGGATTGTGAACATAGTGTTATTCATAGAAAGAATCACTGGTAGTGTTTCACTATAAACGTTAAATGATAAAGGCGTTGGTCTAGTTAATGAGGTTTATTATTTGTTACTAGTGTGTGCTCCATGGCCTTAAATTTTTTCCGATATTCCAACATCGTCATCCCGGTCAATTTCTTAAACACCTTTGCCCCGCTGTCTTCACGGTAGCCGTATTCGTAGCAGATAAAAAAGCATGGATCGTCGCGCTGCACCAAGTGGTCTTTCATTGCCTGTACTTTCTTTACCATGATATAATCGGCAAGCGCAATCTGCTCGTTCCGCAAAAACGCTTTGCGAAGTGCATCGTAATGAATATTCAAACGATCTGAAACTGAGTGGATCGACTTCACCTCTTTGATGTGCTGATCCACAAATATCTTTACATCGGTTGTGTTGGGTGCCATACCTGCTCCTTTCGGTAAGTGAATTTCTGAAAATATAATTTTGTAACGGGCAATGCGCAATTACGTGAACAAGGTATTTTGAGATATTTCGATTGATTTAAATGGTTTGTTTTAGAGGCGTGTATTCTTTTCGGGAAAAAGTAAAATAAAAACGCCGTTCATGTGAACGGCGTAAAGAAGAAGTTTGGATCAGTCAGAGAAGTGTGCGCAGATTCTACAGTGGCATGGTCATACCATTATCGATTCGGTGAAACATCAATCGGTGCAAAATTATTCCAGTTACCGGTGTATGCATCATATAGCGAAGGCAATCCGCCGCACACCAAATCAAGAGCCAGCCAACCAAGACCGATACGGGGATACACTGTAACCTTTTTTTCAGTCCCTTGATGTTGTATCGTCAGCGTGTGTTCCTGATTAGAGCGAAGTTTAATTTCACGGGTGGTATAGATCACGGCCGCCTTGTTCTTCACAATCTTCGTCACCGGTATTTCCCTACCGACGCTGTCGAACACCCGCACGCTGTCCGATCCATTGTTTAACCGGACCGAATCTTCATATCCTTTTATAATTGTAGCGCATCCTGAAGTCGAAAAGGTAATAAACGCAGCTACAACAAACGTACAAAGTGCTCTCATTAATGGCGCTCCCATTTCCAGAATAGTGGTATTGTGTGATGATCTCATTGAATGAATAATGCAGACTGAAGAAAAAAGCAGAAAATCTGTTGTTCAGTGGATTCTATGTGTGCGACGAAATTCTCTCATCGTCATGCCAGTAACACGCTTGAAGATTTTCGCACCGCTGTCTTCACGAAGTCCGTATTCGTAGCAGATAACAAAACAAGGATCGTCCGCAACCAGCAAATGTTCTTTTATCACTTCCACTTTTTTCATCATAATATAATCCGCCAGCGGTATCCGCTCTTTTCGTAAAAAGGTTTTTCGCAGCGTGTCATAGGGGATATGCAGCATAACAGAAACCGTGTGAACCGTTTTAATCTCTTTGATATTTAGGTCGATAAAAGATTTAATGTTAGTTGTATCGAGCGGCATTATAAGTATCCCTTAAAATGATATCCTAAATATATCTTCCGGTGTTCGGCTGCGCAATAACGTAATTACGGTATATTTGATAAATGGAAAAAAAAGGTGGAATCGGTCGTAAAGAGAAAAGGCATAGCATGGTGAAGTGACAATCGGAGCAAGTTGTCTTTTTTTGATGGGAAAAATTATTCCGTTATCAGACGAACGGGTAAATAAGGAACAA
>JALNZH010000139.1 GCA_023229405.1 Bacteroidota bacterium | reverse complement strand
CGTACCTGATGCATCAGTGTACACAGAAGCATTATACAACACGGGAGTGGGATGGCCATCTTTGTGCCGGATAATCAGCGCATAATCCTGAACACTCCCTTCATGAAATGCTTTTTGATACCCTGCTCTGGCCTTGTCTGGTTCTGTAAAGTAATCTGAAAAATCAGTTCCAATAAGTTCATGACGGTGAAATCCCGTCACCCGTTCCGTTGCGGCATTCACATCGGTAATTTTTCCTTCGGCACTGATCGTGGCCAACGGATCAAGACTGGATTCAATAAGACGCCGATTATAGGCGAAAGCGTTCCGGAGTGCTTCTTCTATTTTCTTACGTTCGGTAATGTCATAGTTGATGGTAACCGCGCATCGAATACTTCCGTCACTCCTTCGGAGCGGTATACCGGAATCGAGAATGATTTTGTGAGTGCCATCGAAACATTCAATTTCGATCTCCTCTTCGTTAGAGGTTTCTCCTTTTTCGATGGCACGAGAACCCGCCCATTCATGAGGACCTATCGGCTTGCCGCTGTTTATCCACCACCCTTTATATTCACCAAGCTGTTCTATATCAATATAGCGAGCCCCGGCCCAAATTTTCCGCGCAGCAGTATTGCTGTACGATATTTTTCCATCTCCGTCAATAATCCAGAGCCCAACAGGAAGACTTTCCAAAATGGTGTTCAACAATTCTTGATTATCGTGCAGCGACACTTCCGCTGCCTTTCGCCCGGTAATATCCCTGTACACCGACATCCACACTTCACCGAATCTGGCGTGAGTAAATGCAGAAATGGATGCCGAGCTCCAGAGAACAGTGCCATCTTTCTTGATATTCTGAATTTCCCCGTTCCAAATCCCTTTCCGATAAAGTATTTTGTTGATTTCTTCTGCAATCGTTTCAGGTGTTTTATCAGTCGGTGCGTTCAGCGTTGAAACATGTTTTCCTATCAATTCCCCTTTGCCATACCCGAACATTTTTTCGGAACTTGGATTGGTATAGACAATGGTACCACCGTTTGCATTTACCAGAAACACCGCCTCCGTCATCTGTTCCAACATCCTTGCTTGAATACGGATATCTTCATCCAAATAAGCCGGTCCGCTCATTTGAAAATTACTATATCGTTCCGGGATCACCGGATCGATAGCGCCGAAATGCTCTATGATTGTAAATGTGCCATCCAGTTGACATCGTGACAAATAGGTATTTACTTTTGCATGATGTGTTACGTGATCCATCTCCACTTTTCCTTGAGGACCGTTCAGACTTATTGTTTCCAATGCATTTACAACTGCTTCGGATTCAACAGATCCGGCCAAATTGGCTGCCTTAGCAAAGGCTTTAACACAAAGATACGTTCCCTCGCCAAAGTTTGTAAGTATACCGTTCCCGTTGGGCCAAATACCGGTTATCCCCGACTGCGCAAGAAGTTGTTCTTTATAACGGCGGTTTTCCTGAGTAGCCACATTCATAAAATAGGTGTTGCTGGAATAAAATCCCTCCCGAACCTCTGGAGACAAATGGCTGGCCATCACTTCATCATAGTGTCCCATAACAACAGCCATACGTTTTTTCAGACCTCTTTTTGTGAAGGCAACCAGGAGATGCACCTGATCAATTCCTGCAAAGTATGGGACAAAAACATCGGCACCGGATTCCGATACAACATCCAGCAATCTCTCAATATCGTCCAGCGCAATTCCGATAGGGCAATATTCTTCACCGACAATTGTCCCTTGTGATTTTTCCAATATTCGTTTTGCCGCATCAATGGAACCGCGAGGCCATTCATAATTATTTCCTGCAAAAAACATTTTTGGACCGTACCGTTTTTGCATATACGGTATCATCTTATCTATTTGCTGGTTCGGAAGGGCGGCAAAATGAAAGAAGTATCTGCTTGAAATACTTCCTTCATAGAAAGAGAAGTTGAGGTACGGGATTCTGTGCGGTTCTGCAACACGATAGGCAACCGCGATTCGAGAGTTGGATAACAAATTCCCGACTAAGGCAACGCAGTGGTGGTGTTCTACCAATGTATTGGCAGCCGAAACTGCGCTTTCCGGAAGACTGCCATCGTCTTCAATAATAAGCTCAAGCGGCTTTCCCAATACCCCGCCGCTTTCGTTCACCTCCCGGCAAGCAATCGTTGCCGCCGAAGAGATTTCCTGGCCATATATCTCTACAAGCCCCGACAGAGGCGGCATCACGCCCAGCCGTATTGAATCTATTAAAGCATCATCTCCGATTTTCTTTTTTCGTTTGTACATCGCGTTCCCCATTATTGAAAAACTATCAACACAACGTATCTGAATTGATGCTGTTTTTCTCTTTACTCCTTAGCTCCCCTCAATTATTCATCCATTCACTACTCGCCATCAGAAAAAACGGTTTGTTTTCTTTTCCTTTCCCGGCAAAGTGATTTTGAAGGAATTGTCTTGATTTCACGACACTCATGCTATTACTCGCATATCGTAGTTTGCCCTCCCAGCAGAGTCACGGTAATTCATGGGAAAGTGTGTATACCGGCCCTACACTTTTACCTTTTTTGATTGATCCAACTGATTGTTGTATGCAAACAGGGTAATTGCGATTGATTTTTTGATATGCTGTTTTTTCCATGGAAGTGACCTCCCACATGCACAAGATGAAATGACAACGAAAGTGTGGCGAAAAAAAAATTAGGGCGAATTCCTTCCCTCGTAGGTTATGATTCAGCTGCAACATTTTTGCAGTGATCATTCACATCGTCACTTCAACCTGATACAGAGTAGATATTGTTTGCAGATTGCAGAATTACATGAGAAAAGTATTATTACTTTTATGTGAAAGCAAGAGGCTGATTTGCTGTTCCACAACACTAACCAATATTGCGGACTGATTGGTCGGATATTAATGTACCCATTCATACATACGAGGAATTTTACTGAATTCTCGACTATATCATGGTTATAGAACAAACGACGGGGGTATATGGCCTCGTGTGGGAGGGAGCGAAATATAGGTGGATTGAGTGAGCTTTTTCTCCCCCCTACCAAGGAGGAGATACAGAGGGGGCTGAAATCATGAAGAGACTTTTGATGGCGTTTTTTTGCCATCTACGGGCAAGTGCGAACGGGATTCATCGCGCGCATTACATTTTGCAAGCGGTTCTTTTCCTTCTTTTCTTGTGCCGACTAACACTTTATACCATGTCGGCATTCCTTTGGAACCCAGTCAAGAAAAGAAGGAATAAGTTTTTCTCTTGTATGATTTATTTTGGACAAGTATGCACAACAATTACTGATGAAAATATTATACACAATTTCAGCTGATAGATTTCACTAATAATGCGCTCTGTTGCGCAACACCAACATTGTATTCCAGCGCGATCGCCCTGAAATTGACCAGGTCAATAATCGTTCCAATAAAACAAAATCCGAGGGTAAACAGATATAACAAACCCATTCCCGTTTGATTTGTTAAAAATCGTTGAACTCCGGCAACGCCGAAAAATCCGATCACGGTGGCAACGAGGATCATCGTGGTATCTTTCCGCCGATTCATATACACGCTGGCAAATTGCTGCGCCTGGGTATCGTTCATATCTTTGACAATCCCTTGAACATAGACCATCTCATCCGGTTCCAACATCGGTAAAAGCTGCAATATGTTTGGCATAGTTCCTCCGTTTTACAATAACGAGCGTTGAAGATGATTGAAGTGAATTATCTTTCTTAATAAATATACTATCCGGTGGACGAGCACAGCTGCCGCCGGAATTCCTAACACATGTGTCCTGACCGATGCAAAAATTTCACCGTGAAGCGAGAACGAGATTGCTCGTCCGATCCCGCATCCCGGACAGAAAGAGAATCCGGCGTTATGCAACGGACAAAAAGAAAATTCCCCGCTTATCGCCGGATTGATTACCGCTAAGTATGCCAGCGCGATACACCAAAAAATCATTTCAATATAATATGGCGCCGTTCGGTTCATTTCTTTTGCTTGCCTGATTCTTGGAAGGATCGAATCCGTGCCGTTTCAAATTCGCTGCCGCTGTTCCAGTACGGCATCTCAACAATATTGGCGATACGCCAAACAACGCGAACAACTAATTCAGCCTGTTGTAATGCTCCCTCAAAGTTCCAGTCACTGCTGATTTCATCGCTCGGTTGATGATAGTTTTTTCCGCCACGTTCGCGCATCATGCGGACAAATGCCGTATCGACACCGACGAACGTACTCCCGCTTCCCATGGACATTGACGGTATGCCAACCTTGGCAAAGCTGAAATGATCGCTGCGAAAAAATCCCCCCTGTTCAGGTGCAAGATCTGGCAACACCGATACTCCCAACTGTCGTGCAACAATCGAAAGATCATTTCCCAGCGACGAGCGATCGCTTCCCTGCCACGAAATATTCGTCGTTCTGCCGATGATATTGATCACATCTGTATTGATATTCGCCGCGATCGATACTGCGGGAACAGTAGGATTGTTTGCATAATATTTTGATCCAAGCAATCCCTGCTCTTCTGCCGCCACGGCGGCAAACAGCAGCGATCGTTTCGGTTTATTGGCGATCGATGAAAATGCTTCGGCAAGATTTAACATAAGTGATGTACCCGAGGCATTATCCAACGCGCCGTTGTAAATAGAATCTCCGTTAATGGGGCGACCGATACCAAAATGATCGTAATGAGCGGTAAAAATAACATATTGGGCTTTTAGCGAAGGATCGCTTCCTTCTATTTTTCCGATAATATTGTTCGTTTCCAGTCTGTTTACTGTAGATCGGATCTGTGAATTCAGCATAATGCCGAGCGGAACGGGTTTGAACGACCTGGATTCGGCAAGCGCCGTTAATGAGTCCAGTGTATAACCAGCAAGTGCCAGATATTTAGTTGTCGCTTCTTGGGTGGTCCACGCCTTCAGTAGAAGCCGGTGACCGGAACTCTTTTCTTCCAAGTCGAACATTTCCCTGCTCCAACTGTTCCGTATCACTTCGTATCGGTATCCAGCGGATGGAATTGTATGAATAACAATGGCGCCGAGAGCCCCTTTCTCTGCAGCAATTTCATACTTGTACGTCCATCGTCCGTAATACGTTCTCCCATTTCCTGCAAAAAAATTCGGATCGTCAGAAGAAGGATCGTTGTTCATCATGACAAGAATTTTTCCTTTCACATCAACATCTTTATAGTCATCCCACTGCTGTTCTGGAGCGACAATACCATACCCAACAAACACCAGTTCAACATCCTTCAGCAGAATGGATGGTTCGTATGTACCTATTGTAGCGACAAAGTCGGTGGAATATCCAAGCGTCACCGATTGACTTCCCTTTGTCATGGTCAATGCTGTCGATGGATCGACGGTGACGCCCACCATCGGTACAGTCTGGATATACGAACGATGTTCCCCAGCCGGACGAAGACCGAATTTTTTGAATTGGGAGACGATATATGCCGTCGCTTTTTTGTCCCCGAGAGAAGCCGGGCCTCTGCCCTGAAGCGAATCGTGTGCCAAAACGGCAATATGCGAACGAAGTTTTTCTGCTGTAATCAATTGCAACGTTTGTTCAAGTGCCGGTTCCGTTTGAAAAAATAAAATAATGGAGGTCCAGAGTAGCAGCATAATAGTAAGAGTTGGTAATAATGATGAAATGAGTGAAAAGGTTCAGTATTCTGGGAAAGACTTTATCTGCACCATTTGATAGATCCATTCTATACGGTTTATGGATTATATCGTTTCAAAACATCTCCATAAAGTTTTTTCATACAATCTGGGCAAATACCGTGGGAGAATGTTGCTTCACTGCGCTTCGAAATATACTGTTCCATTTGCTCCCATTCGCCATTATCGTCTTTTATCTTTTTACAATTTGCGCAGATCGGAAGAAATCCGCTCAACAGATTTACCTCACCGATTTTTTCCTGCAGATGATCGTTCACCGTTTTTAATTCATCGTTTTTTTGCGCTATCAGTTCATTCTTTTTTGTGATCCGAAGATTGATTCGATAGAGTAATACGATCGCAGCAATAGAAAGGAAAACACCACCATATAACACCTTAGATCGAAAATTTTCTCTGTCACTGTTCAATTCGGCAATAGTCTTCTCTTTTTTCAACATTTCGATTGTTCGCAGTTTCTCTGTTATTTCCCGACCGAATAAGACCTCGGCTATTTTTTTTGATTCGCTGCTGTTCATCAACGAATCTTTTGCAATTGCATATTGTCTGAAATAATAATACTCCCGCTCCAACGGGCCTGTCTTTTGATAAATCCGATAGTAGTTCTCGTAACTTGCTTTCAATTGATCAAGAACATTTATGCTTGTTGCTAACGTTACTGCGCTGTCCAGATACCGCAATGCTAATGAGTAATTGTGGGTTTTGGAATACAACGACCCCAGTGCGTTATACAACTGCACCATCCCGTGCTTCTGTTCAAGCAGCGAATAATTATTCAGTGATTTGCGCAAAAATCCGATTGCGGAAGGATAATCGCCGATTTCGGAATATAGTGTTCCCAAATTAAAATAGAGATACGCTTGCGTTACATCATACTTTGAGCGGACAGACAGTTTTAAAGATTCCGTATAATACCATTTTGCCGTATCAATATGTCCTAGTTTAAATTCAGAAAATCCGATGTTTGTTAAATACCTGGCTTGAATCTTATCACCGGCAGACGGTCCATGATGTTTCATTGCGCGCTTGTAATAATCAATTGCTTTGTCGTATTGACCTATATTATGGTAGGCAATCCCGATGTTGTTCAGCGTGTTTGCTGTCGGCACATGTAATCCGAGTTCCTCCCGCAGATGCAACGCTTCAAGATGGTGTCCCAATGCTTTGCTGTACTGGCCGACATACACATAGGCGATGCCCAATGTGCTGTTGGCACTCGCAATCCGTTTTTTGTCATTCATCGCCGTACTCATTTCAAGCGATTCATACCCGTAACGTAACGCTTCAGAAAAATCGCCGAGTTCGCTGGAGCTGTACGACAGCGATGACAATAACGTTGCGGCAGAAACGGAATCGCCGAGTCGTAGCGCTAATTTCAATCCTTCGCGACCGTAGAGATTCGCTTGTTTGGGAAAAACACCTTCCAGCTGATTGGATAAAATAAATAATCCTTCCAGTCGTTGTTTTCCTTCGAGCGAAGGGAGTATCTCCTGCAAAGAATCTAGTTGGCGGGATTGAGAAGATAATAGTGAAACCGAAACAAGTATGAGGAGGAGATATCTCACAATTTCTGCTTTCATATAATTGCGTGTCCTACGTGTTCTCATAGTACGGAATATTATATTCATTTCGAAGGTTTTCTCTAAAAAGAACAAATGCTGTCATTGTTTTCCCGGAATTGTGCTCATTGGAAGGTAACACCAATTTAACACTGCCGTAAAACGGATAACATATCCACTGACGATATTTGTGTGTATTTTAATGGAAATTCTATGAACCAATTCATTGTTCACATACAACGTTGGGACGAACGAACGATTCTCCGCATTATTGCGAAGCGCGGATTGTCGCTGACGAAGTTCATGAAATTCGTATCCATGGTGGGAGATGGATTCGTCTGGGCAATATTGGCAGTACTATTCTATGTTTTCACCGATGTCTCATTGACATGGTTATATGTGGGTCTCAGCGCATTCTCCGTTGAACTTATCTGTTATAAACTCATTAAACAATCCACGACTCGAAAACGGCCGTTCCGGGTAAATGCATGTATTGAAAATCTGGTAGTACCCCAGGATGAATACAGTTTTCCTTCCGGCCATACCGCTGCGGCAACCGTTGCGGCGCTGTTGTTCAGTACGGCCGTTCCGGTGTTCATCCCCTTCTTCGTCGCCATGACTATATTGATCGGTCTTTCCAGAATCTATCTCGGTGTCCACTATCCAACAGATGTGTTGATGGGTTTTACCCTTGGTGTGTTGAGTTTCTCGTTCGCTTCGTTTATTCTATAACTATCCGCTTTTCCATCGTTAGGGCATATCTTCGGTAGATGTGTAACACGTTCAGCCGGAGTATTCTCTGCATATCGTAAGAATGAGATATATAATTCTCAAACCCCCACAGCGTTCACCCTTACAAAAATTCACATTGGGTACCTGATGTTACGTATAAATTAATTTTTTGGGAAAATGGTTCGGCGCGGAGCAGAAAAAATGGTCATCCTGATCAAATCCTTTACTTTTTGGTCCAACGGCAGAAGGATGACCTATTAGGTTACGCCTGCGCCTTGCGCACAATGACCAGTTTTTGGTTTTGCGTAACTTCTGTGAGTAATTAAAAATTCTGAAAAAAAATCCCGCCATGCGGCGGGATCATTATCGTCAACCTCTATACCCTGTCGATTATGAGTTCTGAATCTGCAGTTTCTTTTCCAACCGCTGAATTCGTTCACGAAGTTCTTTGTTCTCTTTCTTCAACAATTCAATAATCGTCTCTTTTTCGTGTATCTTTTTTTGGGCGGTGGTAATGGATGTTACTTTCGTTGTGCCTTTAGCCGTCGCAGTTTTAGACATCGTTGTAACGCGAGCCGGCATAAAATAGGCATTATTCGACTTCATCGCTATCGGTTGGCTAGTGCAGCCGATAATTGTCAAGGCTGCTATGAAAGAAATGATGATCGTTTTCATGGTGGTAGGTCTCCTCTACATTCTGTGGTAATATAATCGGGATTCATGAAAATAGGTAATTAGAGTTTCTTAATACTCATGAGAATCTCTTAAAAACCAATCGGCGAAGCTTTTTCTTTCGAAAGCGCATAGATGGCGACTGCCAATATCCCGCCGGCTATCAGCACCGGGAGCAAGGCGCTGGAACTTCCTGCAGACGCAATAGCCGGTTGGACAGGTCGTTCCTTTACCGGAGGCAGCCTGTTTTCGGGTACTGGAGAGATATCTTTCACTTTAAAAATAAATGAATAGTCCTGAACCACTTCTCCAATTTTTATGGGCAATAATAATTTAATCTGGCTTCCCTTATACTTCGTGATCAATTTCTTTCGTGCGGCAGAGCCCATATCGTCTGTTGGGAATAAGTCCTTTTCAGTCCACTTGTCTTTTACGATGGAAATGTAATCCCGGGGTA
>JALNZH010000138.1 GCA_023229405.1 Bacteroidota bacterium | reverse complement strand
CTGTTCCGGATTTATCTCTGCATCGGGAACAGGAACTGGTGTACCAATATTCGGTTTACCGATCTTTGCCACGCCAACCACAGGTGCAGTCATTGAATTGGTGATTGACGGCGGGGGACCAAGTTCACTGTACTTCATAATCCGGATTTTTATCATCGGAGCTTCTTCTTCGAAACTCTGATAATATTGAATCCCATGGTAGAATCCAAGCACCACCACATGAAACAATGCAGAGAAAAGCAGACCACGTTCAAGATTGACACCAAGCATTTTTTTGAAATCATTCCTTGCCTGTATTACCGAATATGGAGCTGCAGCAAATGCTGGAATAATTTTATGCCTAGAATGAAACTTTAACGGTAATGGATGATGAAATGATACGTTCATAACATCCTCCTTTCCTCCCATCATATTTTTAAAAAGCAAAGAGCGTACCGCAAGAAATCGGTGATTTCCTTATAATTTCCGCAGGTTTTTGAAGTCAATGTTTCAAAGGTGGGAAAAACGAATGGTGTTTCTTATTCGTGGGAGTGTAAATACTGACAAAACTATCGGATTGCTGAAGCAATCCGATAGTTTTTCAATTATTAATATTCAGGTCCCATCTCCCACTTTTCAGGGGAGCGCCAGAGTTGCGATAAGAGCATATCACGCGTCAGCAAGAATTCTTTCGGAAGCCTGTCATAGAGTCTTATGAAAAGTTCTTCGTGTGAGAGTATTTCTTTTTTCCATAATTCTTTGTCAATTGCCATCAGCTCATAAAACTGCTCCTGGGAGATATCGTGCCACCCGGTAAAATCCATATCTTCGTATCGGGGCATCCAGCCAATCGGGCTTTCAATCGCGAAGGATTGTCCATGCACACGTTCAACGATCCATTTTAACACGCGCATATTGTCGCTGAAGCCCGGCCAGAGGAAATTTCCCTGAGCATCCTTCCGGAACCAATTTACGTTGAAAATCCTGGGGGGATTATAGATTTCTCTACCAACCTTTAGCCAATGATTGAAATAATCTGCCATGTGATACCCGCAGAAAGGAAGCATGGCGAATGGATCACGCCGAACTTCTCCAGTCGCACCAACAGCTGCTGCTGTTGTCTCTGAACCCATTGTGGCTGCCATATAAACGCCAAAGTTCCAATTGATTGCCTGAGTGATCAGAGGAATCGTTGTACTGCGTCGACCGCCAAAAATGAATGCACTAATTGGAACTCCATCAGGATTCTCCCAATCTTTGTCGATGGAAGGGCATTGATTAGCTGGTGCGGTGAACCGTGAGTTGGGATGGGCTGCTTTTTTTCCGCTTTCCGGCGTCCAGGTATTTCCCTGCCAATCGATTAACTTTGCTGGCGGAGTTTTTGTCATACCTTCCCACCACACATCGCCATCTTCAGTTAATGCAACATTGGTGAAAATCGTATTCTTCGACATGGTTGCCATTGCATTTGGATTAGTTTTTTCCGATGTCCCTGGCGCGACGCCAAAAAAACCTGCTTCTGGATTGATGGCATACAACCTGCCGTCATGTCCCGGCTTGATCCATGCAATATCGTCCCCCACGGTCGATACTTTCCAACCGGCAAACGACTTGGGAGGAATCAGCATCGCAAAATTTGTTTTTCCACAAGCGCTGGGGAACGCAGCTCCGACATATGTTTTTTGCCCTTCCGGAGATTCAACGCCGAGAATCAACATATGCTCTGCCAGCCAACCTTCATCCCGTGCCATCGTCGACGCGATCCTGAGCGCAAAACATTTTTTCCCGAGTAACGCGTTTCCACCATAACCGCTTCCGAACGACCAAATGCTGTGCTCTTCGGGGAAATGAACGATATATTTATGATCTTTATTGCACGGCCACGAAACATCTTTTAATCCACCCACCAGCGGCATACCGACGGAATGAACACATGGAACAAATTCCCCATGCTCTCCCAGCACATCGTACACTGCCTTTCCCATACGAGTCATAATACGCATGTTGGTGACAACGTACGGCGAATCGGAAATCTCAACGCCGATATGAGCGATGTCGGAACCGAGCGGACCCATGCTGAACGGTACTACGAACATTGTTCTGCCGACCATACAGCCGTCGAACAATTTGTTCAACGTCACTTTCATCTCTTTCGGATCGACCCAATTGTTTGTCGGGCCGGCATCGGAACGGCGGCGGCAACAGATAAATGTCCGGTCCTCTACCCGCGCAACATCAGACGGGTCGGAAATGGCGAGGTAACTATTGGGACGCTTTTTTTGGTTGAGTCGTTTGAACGTACCGGACTTCACCATTCCTTCGCACAGTTCATTATACTCTTTTTCGGACCCGTCACACCAATACACATTGTCTGGTTTGGTAAGAGCGGCAATTTCTTTAACCCATTGTTTGAGCCTATCGTGTTTAACGTAGGGAGGTATTTCCATGCTAAATTCCTTCTGGATGAGAAGATGAGAAAACACTGTATTGAACAAAAGTACAATATTTTCTCTCTGAATTCAACGGACAAAACGAGGTGTTATCGTTGGCGATTATTTCTCTTTTAAAGGAATACCAAGTTCTTCGAATTTCCGGTAGAGTGTGGATAAACTAAGCCCCAGATCTCTGGCAACTTTTTCCTTGTCGCCGGCATGGTTTTTCAGTTTCTGTTCGATGTACCTCCGTTCGAACATATGAACGGCATCCTTCAACGATTGGGATGAATAATCGATAACGGAGATTTGAGCACTCGCCTGAAGTTCTTCAGGTAAATGTTGGACGTCAATCATTTCTGCATCACAAAAGATCATCGCACGTTCCACTATATTTTGCAGTTCGCGGATCTGTCCTTTCCACTGATGATTCACCAATGCACTCATTGCCTGATTGGTAATTCCTTTGATCGATTTTCCCATTTCGGACCGGAATTTTGAGATGAATGAATTGACGAGCAACGGAATATCTTCGGATCGTTCGTTCAATTCGGGAAGATGGATCTCCACAACGTTTAATCGGTAGAAAAGATCCTCGCGAAATTTTCCCTTACCGATCTCTTCTTTCAAATTTCTATTTGTCGCTGCAACAATCCGCACATTAATTGGAATGGTTTCGTTGCTCCCCACCGGTGTGATTTCGCGCTGTTCCAGTGCGCGCAGCAGTTTCGGCTGCAAATGGAGAGGCATTTCACTGATTTCATCCAACAGCAGCGTTCCACCTTCGGCGGCCTTAAATGCACCGTCTTTGTCGCTTGTTGCACCGGTGAATGATCCTTTTTTATGTCCGAACAATTCACTTTCAAACAACGTTTCGACGATCGCTCCGCAATTGATCGCATGAAACCGTTTGTTGTTCCGTTTACTGTGCGAATGGATCGCTCGAGCAACCAATTCTTTTCCCGTTCCGCTCTTTCCGGTAATCAGCACAGTGCCATCGGTTGGCGCTACCTTCTGAATGTCTGAGAAGATTTTTTTCATTGCATCGCTTTGACCGATAATGGAGGAGAAGTCGAACTTGCGGTTCACTTCCTGACGCAGCATCGTATTTTCCAGCACAAGTTCCTTATACTCGAATAATTTTTTTATTCGGAACAAAAGATCATCGAATTCAATCGGCTTTAACAAATAATCGTATGCACCTTTGCGGATAGCAGCAATGGCCGTTTCAATTGATGCGTAGGCCGTGATCATGATAACAAATGTGTGCGGAAACCGTTCGGAGATTTTCTCCATCAAGTCCGGTCCTCGCAATTCCGGCATTTCGATATCCGTAATGACTAGATCGAACATATTCTCGTTCAGCATCTTCAACGCAACAGCACCGTTCTCAGCTTTCCGGACAAAATATCCTTCTTTTTCCAGCACGAACGTTATCGAATCACGGATGATCTCTTCATCATCCACTACGAGAATCTTTTTTTTCATTTACATTCCTTTTATCGGTAAACGAACAACAAATGTCGTACTTTTTCCTTCGTCACTCTCTACATGGATATCACCGCCAAAATTCCGGATGATTCCCAAACTTACCCAAAGCCCTAAACCAGTCCCCTTGCCCACTTCTTTCGTAGTAAAGAACGGATCGAATATCTTTCCAATGTTCTTTTCGGCAATTCCCGTGCCATTATCTGTTATGCTAATTTCGACCTTTTCGTCCGATTGTTTTGTCGAAATTGAAATTGCGGAGTCCGAAATTCCCATACTTGCGTCAACTGCATTCATCAAAATATTCAGGAATACCTGCAGCAACTGATCGTGAACTGCATGGACAAAGGGAAGATTTTCCTCCAATGCGACATTAAGTTTTATGGATCGTGCCTTTTTACCGTATTGAACGATGTTGATGGCTTCACGGAGAACCAGATTAACACTGACATCTTTCACTTCATGTGTGGAAGGTCGGGAGAAGTCGACAAGTTCGCGGATAATCTTTGCAATACGATTGATCTGATTTTTTACCAGTTCAAGTTTTTCCTGCACAAAATCATCGTTCGATTGACGTTGCACTACCTGTACCAACGACGAGATAGAGGTAAGCGGATTTCCTACTTCATGAGCGATACCAGCGGCCAGTGTCCCGAAGGTTTCCATTTTTTGCGAACGCACCACCTGTCTCTCCAGAATTTTCTGATCGGTAATATCTCGGTGCGCACCGAGAAAACCGATCACCTTTTTGTCTTCATCGATGATCGGTGAAATAACCAATTCAGAGTGAAACAATTCGCCGTTTTTTCGGCGGTTCTGCAACTGACCGACCCATTGCTCCCCCGCATAAATTTTTACCCACACTTTTTTCCAAAATTCTTTTCCGTGTTTTCCGCTGCTGAGTATGCTTGGATTAGAACCGATCAGCTCTTCACGGGAATATCCGGTGATATGTTCAAACGCCGGATTTACATAAATCATTTTCCCTTCGGTATTCGTAATCTGAATAGGATTAACCGTGCGATGAATCACTTCCGAAAAACGCAGCAGTTCGATCTCCTTGTCATGCTGATCGGTGATATCTTTTATCACGACCAAAAACAGTTCTTCGTGATCGTCCGGAATCGGCAAAACTGTTACTGCGGCATAGCAGTGATCTTCCGGTGAGAAGAAAAAATCAGAGCGAAATGATACGGATTTATTTTGTAATGACGAGCGGTAAAGAACTTTACCTTCGAGAGAAAAATATTCTGTTAGAAACGCATGGACCGGGGTTTTTAACCGCGCTTTGGCATTCATGTCGAAGACCGTTGATGATCTGTCCACAAGGAATGCGTAGTCGTTCCATTCGTTGAAAAGTGTCTTATAAATATCGGGAGAAAGATTCATAGAGTAATATACCTCAAGTGAAACTACGACAATTTCTCTCGGATTTCAAACGGCAAAAAATAATCGAATCCGGATAAACACTCCGGGCAACCATTATGGAATTAGGTGTGGTAAATCATGGATCGCATTGAGACAGAACTCATGTCGAAATCATCGTTAAAAAATGTAGGGTTTTCTCCGGAATGGTAGAAGCCCAGCACGTACATCAGGGGGAGAAAATGATCATATGTGGGGTGCGCTTGTAACGCTAATGCGCCGAGTCGCTGAAAATTCAAAATCGACTGATGGTCTCCTTTTTCTATCCATTGTTTAATGGTCGAATCAAATTCCAATGCCCAATCATACGGCTTTGCGTTGCTCTGAAAATTGACGGCATGTAAATTATGAACAATATTTCCACTGCCGATCACCAGCACACCTTTATCCCGCAATGTTCGAAGCTGTTGTGCCAGGGCAAAATGATAACTCATCGGTTTACTGTAATCGATACTCAGTTGATACACCGGAATATCGGCTTTCGGAAACATCTGAACCAGCACGCTCCATGTGCCGTGATCAAAACCCCACTCATCATCCAGCACAATATGCTGCTGAGTGGAAAGCCGCTGCGTCTCTTTCGCAAACTCAGGTGCACCGGGTGCAGGATACTGTTGTGCAAACAACTCTTGAGGAAAACCACCGAAATCATGAATCGTTCTTGGATGCTCCACGGCAAGCACCCTTGTGCCCCGTGTAAGCCAATGTGCAGAAACCGAAAGAATTGCTTGCGGTCTTGGAAGTTTCGCACCGACCTCTTTCCAGGAAGTGCTGAAGCGGTTATTTTCGATTGCATTCATCGGATTCCCGTGTCCTATAAACATCAAGGGCATCCGTTCTGATACTTTATGCTCACCGGTAATTTTTTTTAATTCAAAGAGATTCATGTGTCCACTCACAAAAGGAAAACCAAACATGCTGTGATAAATTCATTCAATCCATCAATGCCGTCAGTTCAGTGAAACAGAAGGAAAAAGAGCACCTGCCATGTCATGGAACATTAATTCCGTAAACAGGTAACCGAAGTATTTATCCATCGGTTGTTTTTCCAACAATACGCGCGCATCCGCTTCCGATTCCGCTACCATCACAATCCACACTTTGGACCGATCCGCCGCAAGAGTATAACTCAGGAATTTCCGCTTCATTAACAGATCGATCACCATGGCACGCTGTGCAGGAATTAATGAAAAGAATTCTTGCGTAGGTTCATACGGCAAACGGATTTCCACCATAAATGTTTTCATCTATTCCTCAATCATTCATCGAAACTTTTATATCTAATAATTTTGACTGCTCTGCAATATGGCTCATCGTTTGTTCTTCACCTACGATCCAATAGAATCTCCACGGCGGAGGATCAGGTTGTGAAGTGAGACAACTCCATTGAGCACATACACAAAAAGACCGACCGAATCACTGTAAAGCGTCTACCCGATATGTTTACCAGCCTCAAATTCACCCATGAGTACTGCCGCCTGATGGCGAATCGTGTGCGAAAAAGCATTCTTCGGCGAAACAAGTTCCACAAAAGAAACTTTATTTTGCTGAAAGTCAAATAATGCCTTTGTTCTAAACGGCGTTTTATTCAACTCGTTCGGTAAAAAAACAATCTGGAGTTTTTCTGCTTCAACAATTCCGGCATTAAATTCCAGTTGCTACATCCCCCTGTCCGCAGATACGACTTCTAAAGTATTTTGAGAAAACGTAGATGTTCCCCAAGCCCCAGATATATTCAGACGTTCATCAGAATTGTATATTGTGAACATTACCTCCCCAACAATGTGCCGAGAAAAGAAGAAACGAATTCAATTTCATCGTCATTTATCGTATGTGCCATGTTCGGATACAAACGCATCGTCACATTCGCATTCATGCTGCGAAACACATCGGCACTTTCAAGCACCCGCTCTTTCGGAATATGAAAATCGACATCACTGCATCCAATAAACACGGAGGTTTCGGTAAAAGATCCAGAATATTCCCGCTTTAGACCGGGAGGGCCGATGATACCACCGCTTAAAGCAAACACCCCGGCGATTTGTCGTGAATTCCTGGCGGCCCATTCAAGTGAAAGGGAGGCACCTTGCGAAAAGCCCAACAACATAATCTTTTGTTCTGGAATCCCAGCCGCATCCACATAATCAACAATTTCCGATAACCGTTGTAGTGCGGATGAAATCCACGGTTCATTTATTTCTAAAGGGACAAGAAAGCTATACGGATACCATATGTTACCGACCGCCTGCGGTGCAATATACGAAACTCCCTTAAACATAAAATAATTCGCCAAATCAAGAATACCGTCCGCCGTTGCGCCGCGGCCATGAACCATAATAACAACAGCTTTTGCGGATGACAGATCTTCACCCGCAACTTTGACAATCGGATTATTATGCAGATCGGTAGATTTTGCCGGAATCGTTATCGTCTTCACGAAGTCACCGTTGAATTGGGAATGTGAATTGGTGGCAATGCATTCTCAATCGTTTTCCGGTGCGGTTCGTACCACGGGGGCAACACCAACTTTGCTCCCAATTCATCTAACGTTTCGTCCACAGTAAATCCCGGATTGTCAGTTGCAATTTCGTACAGAATTCCGCCCGGTTCGCGGAAGTAAATAGAGTGAAAATAAAACCGGTCAATAATATCTGTCGATCCAAGTCCATTTTTAGCAACAGTTTTTTGCCATACTTCATGTGCCGCATCATCGCTGACTCGCCATGCAATATGGTGTACTGATCCTGCAGATTGGCGCGCAACCGGTAGTGACGGATCGATAACCAGATCAATCATCGCCTCATCCATTCCTGTTCCAATAACATATCGGTATCGGTTTTTCACGTGTTCTATCGGACGTGCCCCAAGTACTCCCTGTAACACAGCGACCGACGGATCTTTTGCGGCAAGATTCATTGTCACACCATGAAATGCTTTAATAGCATGTTCTGCCGGCACGATACTATTATGCCATGGAAAACGAAGAATATGTTTCTCTGTAAAAACTAGATCGATCAACATACCGTCGGGATCTGGAAATGTAAAAACTGTTTCGCCAAACAAATCCTGATGACCATCAAACGATATTCCCTGTTTCAATAAATGAGTAATCCAAAAATACTGCGATGATGTCGGCACAGCAAATGCAACATGCGATATTTCTCTGTTGCCGCGAGTACCGCGAGCCGTTTTTCCAAAAGGAAAAAAGGTCATTGCCGTACCCGGACTCCCGATCTCATCCCCGTAATAGAGATGATAGACATCCGGTGCATCCTGGTTGATCGATCTTTTTACCAATCGTAATCCAAGCACTGAAATATAAAAATCGACATTCCGCTGGGCATCACTTGCCATCGCAGTAATGTGATGAATTCCTGTTATACTTTTTTTCATTGTTCCTGATCCCACGTCAGTGTTCATGAGGAACATCCTTCCACCGTCCGAATAATCTCGTCTGTTTTGGCTCCTTCAATAATGATCCAGGTCTCGTTCTAGGATTAATTACCGGTAACAATTGATGCACACAATTTCCCGAATGGATACAAACATCCGGTTTCCAACGCACCATAATTTCACCATTTGAATCGTGTTTATTACATGTTACCATTGTTGCTTCCAAATTCTTTACGCGCATTGTTAAATCGCAGAGCGCTTGTATTTGCTGACGTATCGTTTCTTTCGATTGCTCATCTGTGTTATTCTCTCATACTTGTCCAAAATAAATCATACAAGAGAAAAACTTATTCCTTCTTTTCTTGAAGGGGTTCCGAAGGAATGCCGACATGGTATAAAGATTTGGTCGGCACAAGAAAAGAAGCAAAAGAACCCCTTGCGAAATGTAACGCGCGCGATGAATCCCGTTCGCACGTGCCTGTAGATGGAA
>JALNZH010000137.1 GCA_023229405.1 Bacteroidota bacterium | reverse complement strand
TTTAACAACTGATGTCGTCTGGGCACTCTGTCAGGATCGTGAAGGTTCGCTCTGGATTGGCACTGGCGGAGGCGGGTTAAACCGGCTGCGCGATTCTCGGTTTACCGCGCTGACAAAAAAAGAAGGGGTGGGAAATAATTTTCTTTGGACCGTGTATGAAGACAATCGCGGCGTGCAGTGGATCGGCACGAACGGCGGAGGAATAACGACGTGGGAAAATGGAACAGCAAAAACATATACAGTCGGCACAACACCCTTGAGTAATATCATCCGTACAATTGTGGATGATGCAAAAGGAACCATCTGGGTCGGCACATCGGACGGAGTGTTCCGGTCATCTTCCAGTCCGCCGCATGCATTTCAGAAATATCTTCCTGTCACCGCAAAACAAATTTTTGCAATCACCCGCACGAAGGATAATACGATCTGGATCGGAACTCAAAACAATGGAGTATACTCGTTCTCTAACAATCGTGTTGCTCAATTCACCACGGAGAATGGACTTCCGCATAATACCGTTCGAACAATCACACAGCATCCGAACGGAAGCGTTTGGTTCGGTACAGACAGCGGCATCGTTATTCTGACAACATCGAATAAAAAACAAGAATGGAAACTCTTCCCACAAAATGCATTGTTCGCCGACGATGAAATTCGTGAAGTGTATATCGATGCCGACAGTGTCGTGTGGGTCGGAACGGATCGAGGTAGTTTGCGGCGGATCTCCGGAAATTCTGTGACGCAATTCGCTCGGGAACAAGGATATGACGCCATTGCCGTACACGAGATCCAGGAAGACGATCTGGGATATCTTTGGCTAACCTCTAATAAGGGTATTTACCGTGTAAATAAATTCTTGTTGAATGAAATCGCCCGCGGTGAGCTGTCGGAAACGAACTTTACACTGTACGGTATTGTGGACGGTATGGGAAGCAGCGAATGCAACGGTGGAAATCAGCCGGCAGGATGGAAAATGAGAAACGGCACCATCTGGTTCCCAACAATGAAAGGAGTGACGATCGTCGCACCGCAAAAGCTTCCGACGAACACCATTGTTCCGCCAGTGTATATTGAACAAGTAACGGCAGACGGAAAACTCGTTGAACTTATGAACTCCACGGCCGAATTAAACGCCGGAGCAAACCGTGTGACGATCAGTTTCAGCGCATTATGTCTTCTGGCGCCGGAACTGGTGCAGTTTAAGTATATGATGGAAGGATACGACAATCAGTGGATTAATGGCGGGAACAGCAGAACAGTTTCCTATACGAATATCGCTCCCGGCACCTACACCTTTAAGGTGATCGCATCGAATAACGATGGAGTCTGGAATAACGATGGAGCATTTTTAACAATCACGCAGCATCCGCATTTCTATCAAACATCCTGGTTCGGCATTTCGGTAATGCTTCTCTTCACCGGCATTGTGTTTTCTGCATATCGCTTTCGTATTAACGCATTGAAAAAACGTGAACAAGAGTTAGAAATGCTTGTAGAAGAACGAACACATAATCTCCATATTGAAAAAGATCGTGCGGAACAGGCAAACAGATTTAAGAGCGACCTGGTGAACATTGTTGCCCACGATTTGAAAAACCCTTTAACCACCATTGTCGGCATGTCTCATTTGTTGCAAGAGGATGATTTTGGCAGAGAGATGGTGAAAGATTCGGCAAAAGCCATTTCCGGTTCGGCAGAACAAATGGTGGATTTGATCACCGACTTTCTGAATGTAGAATCGATGGAACAGGGGAAAATCAACCTTAATAAAATGTCTCTGAGCGTATCCGAATTGACTGGTTATGTTGTCTCTACCAACAAACAACTGGCGGAAAAGAAACAACAACCGGTAAATCTTTCTGTCTGTGACAGCACACAAAGCATGATCATGGGCGACTCTGAACGTTTGTATCAATCCGTCGAAAACCTCTTCAGTAATGCTGTGAAATATTCGCCGCTTGGTTCCCCTATCGATATCAGTGTGGAACGAGTGAACAACATGGCGCGCGTCTCGGTGAAAGATTACGGTGCTGGATTAAGCGAAGCGGACCAGAAAAAACTCTTCGGAAAATTCCAGAAACTTTCACCGCGACCAACAGGAAATGAATCATCCAACGGACTCGGTCTTTCCATTGCAAAGCTGATTGTAGAACTGCATGGCGGAAAGATTTGGGCGGAAAGCCAGTTGGGTGTCGGAAGCACGTTCTTTATTGAACTCCCTCTGGAATCGTAAACCATCTTCTCTGTGCTGTTTAGGCATTCAAAAAATTCCTTCCCCATTTTTTTTATTCGCCTGTGATATTTTTGTGATATTTTTCCCGTAATTTATCTACCGATGAGACATGTCCTAGTTATAGAAGACGACAAAGATATTACCGAACTGCTGAACATTCATCTGAAGGATCTTGGCTGCAAAGTCACCACGGCGCATGACGGCGGTAAAGGGTACACGCTAACGCAAAAGAATGCGTTTAATCTGATTGTGCTCGATGTAATGCTTCCTACCATGGATGGATTAGAAATTTGCCGGCGCATTCGTGCGGATAAAAACAATACGCCGATTCTGATGCTCACCGCAAAGTCTGAAGAGCTGGATAAAGTGCTCGGACTGGAAGTCGGTGCGGATGATTATCTCACAAAACCGTTCAGTGTGCGGGAATTTATTGCACGGGTAAAAGCAATTTTCCGTCGCGCAGAAGCACTGAAGAGTGAAACTGTTTCTGCCGAGAAGGCAGCATATCTCGTCTTCGGAGATATTGAGATTGACCGTGAGCGCAGAAAGGTACAGCGCAAAGGGAAACGATTAGATCTAACTGCAAAAGAATTCGACCTGCTATTGCTCTTTGCTACACATCCAGGAAAAACCTATACGCGCGAACAATTGTTGGAACTTGTGTGGGGATATCAGTTCAACGGATACGATCACACCGTAAACTCCCATATCAACCGGCTCCGGTCGAAAATTGAAGATGACATGTCCAAACCGCGATATATTCTCACGGCGTGGGGAGTCGGATACCGATTTGCAGAGCACGAGGAAGTTGAAACGTGAAAAAATTTTTACGCTCGCTTTACTGGAAAATTTCCGCAACCTTCCTTGCAATTCTCATCGTTCTATCGGTAGTCTACATCTACATCATTGCCTTTTCTGCGGACATGTATTTTCAGGAAGCAAACCAGCGCCTCAGCACTCCGATCGCGCAGCGCCTGATCAATCATTACCAACCCGTTGTCGACCATCGGATTGATACTGTCCGGCTGGAAGAGATTTTTACGATCCAAAAATTGTTCAATCCAAGCATCGAGGTGTACGTGCTGGATACTTCCGGAACAATTATTTCTCATTGTCCCTCGAATACCAAAATCTGCAAAATGTCCGTCACGCTTCTTCCGGTAAAACAGTTTGTCTCTGTGCAGAAGCCGGAGTTTCTAATGGGAGACGATCCCAAGTATGACATGGTGAAAAAAACATTCTCCGCTGCAGAGTTAAAGGATGACGGTAGGGTGATTGGATATTTGTATGTGGTGCTCGGCAGCGAGGAATTCGACAATAATTTTAAGATGCTTGCGGGAAGTTACATTCTGACGATCGGAACGCGTTCCATGACGATTACTCTGTTTGCGGCTGCGATTATCGGATTGATTGCACTACTGTTTATTACGAAGAATCTCCGCACCATTGTTCGCACTGTCCGCGATTTCCAGCAGGGAGACCATCAGGCGCGGATTCAACTCTCATCTACCGGCGAATTGAATGAGTTGGCAACATCATTCAACGAAATGGCTGACACCATTGTAAGCAACATTGAAGAGATGAAAACGATGGACAATCTTCGCCGTGAGCTTGTCGCCAACGTTTCACACGATCTCCGGACGCCGCTGGCAACGATCCACGGATACATTGAAACACTGTTGATCAAATCCGAATCGCTCTCACCCAACGAGCGCGAAAAGTATTTAAAGACTGTTCTGTCTTCCACCGAACGGCTGAGAAATCTTGTGGAAGAACTGTTCGAGCTATCCAAACTGGAAGCAAAACAGACCCGCCCGGATCCCGAACCATTTTCCATCACCGAGCTGGTGCAGGATATCGGTCAGAAATATCTTATCATTGCGGAACAAAAAGGTATCCGATTTAGATGCATTCTTCCGCGCGATCTTCCTCTTACGCTCGCCGACATTGCGTTGATTGACAGGGTAATCCAAAATCTTGTCGATAACGCTATTAAGTTCACTCCTTCCGGCGGAACAGTGACGATCGAATTACAGCGTCAGGCACAGTCGGTAGATGTGGTTATCAGTGATACTGGGGAAGGAATCGCAGAGGATGATGTTCCCCACATTTTTGACCGATACAACAAAGGAAGCCAGAAGAATATGTTCCAGAACGACGGCGCCGGACTTGGGTTAGCTATTGTAAAGAAAATTCTCGAAGTCCATAATATCTCCATCTCTGTCACAAGCAAAAAAGGGGAAGGAACAACGTTTTCATTCCCGCTGCCGGTGATGTAAGCAAATATTGTCCGACTGCTTCACAATTTTTTACCCCTCTGTGATAATTTCGTGATAGGTGCTGCGTATCTTGCCTGCGTCAATTTTTCAACAATCATTATCTTAAAGGCATATGAAAAACTTACTTTTCGGATTTCTGTTTCTTCTTGTAGCGGCTGGATGTAAGGAGAGCGACTCTCCAACTGCCAATACTATTATTACGGTGACCGATGCACAGCTTTATCAGCTGGCAAAAACAACATCGAAAGCGGCATTCTTTAACAATTCTACCGATACCGTCCCGGGTAACAGCGGTGCCGCTCATGCGGGGAAAATAATTGTGTGGTACAATGCCAAAGCGAAAGAGCAATTGGATACACTGGGAAGAGTAAAAACATTGGCAACATTTTCTGATTCCTCTCTGATTGTCAAAGAAATTTTTAATGACAACGGTGTCCGTCAATTTTATGCCATCATGTTAAAACTTTCCGCCGCTTCAAATAAAGGTGCGGGAAACTGGGTTTGGGCAGAATTAAAAGGAAATGGAGATGTATTCATTTCTGCCTCGGAGAATGGCCAGAAATGCGGAGCATGCCATACCCCGGGAATTGACTATACCCGAACGAATGATTCACATCCGTAATTACAATCCTCAATCTTGACATTCACTCTTCGAGGGAATATATTGCGTCTCACAAACAAGACTTTATTATCCGATATACATTAACTCACATTTTTTACACATACAACAAAAGGAGTTCGAATGAAACCAAACAAATTTTCCAATCTGCTAATGACCGCCGCTGTCGCCGGTCTGTTGAGCGGATCTGTCGCAAGTGCACAGGATAAAGCCCCCGCAAAAGCAGCAACAAAAAAAGAAGTAAAGAAAGACGGCTGCAGCGGTAAAGACGGATGTAAAGGAAAAGATATGAAGAAGGGGAAGGACGGCTGCAAAGGGAAGGATGGTTGTAAAGGAAAAGATAAAGCGAAAGGAAAAGACGGTTGCAGCGGTAAAGACGGTTGCAGCGGTAAAGACGGTTGCAATGGACACGACGAGAAAAAAGATGAAGTAAAAGAAGAAATTAAAACAGACGAAAAGAAACCGCTCTAATTGTTATTATGCTTTTATCGCCGAAGCCGCTTGTCCGAAGGACTCCTTCGGAACTGCGGCTTCGGCGTTCTATTGCAAAGAGGATCAATGACCCAAAATAAATGGAACATCCCCGATTTCGGTTTCGGCGTCGGACTGCGCAGCGTTCATTACAACCATATTCTTGAACACCATCCCAATGTGGATTGGTTTGAAGTAATCTCGGAAACATATCTTGAATCCGGCGGACGAGTGCGGTACGTGTTGGACCAGGTGGCGGAACGGTATCCAATTGTTCTTCATGGCGTCTCGCTTTCTGTCGGCAGCAGCGATCCGGTCAATTTCGAATACTTGAAACTGTTGAAAGCGCTCGCCGATCGGGTGAAAACACCGTACATCTCTGACCATCTCTGTTGGACGGGTGTGAATGCACACAACGTGCACGACTTACTTCCAATTCCCTATACGGAAGAATCACTGAAACACATTGTAGGCAAAGTAAAACAGGTAATGGAATTTATGGAGCGTCCTCTCGTGCTGGAGAATGTTTCCACCTATGCGCAGTTCTCTACTTCCACGATGACAGAGTGGGATTTTCATGCGCGGCTGATGGAAGAATCGCAATGCGGCATGCTGATGGACGTGAACAACATTTACGTCAGCGCGTACAACCATGGCTTCGACGCGAAAGAGTTTATTGACCGGATTGATCCGTCGCTTGTTTGTCAGTATCATCTTGCCGGCCACACAAATAAAGGAACGCATATTCTGGACACACACAACGATTACGTGATTGACGCAGTGTGGGAATTGTATCGTTACGCCTATCAGCGAACCGGCGGACGAAACACTTTGCTGGAGTGGGATGAGGATATTCCGGAGTTTGATATAGTGCACGAAGAAGCGCTGAAAGCAAAAAAATACCGGAACGAAACGATCAATCCGCAAGCACCTCGCTCAATCAGACCGACGGTTGCACCTAAAATGCGGCTCACTCCCATAGAAAAGAACGAACTGGTCAATTCCATGAGCCACAAACTCTAACTGCATGAAACCAACAATTCCGCTTAATACATTACAACGGTGGATGCAATCGGTCATCGAACACCCCGGCACAAATGACGAAGCGTGGCATTCCGAACAGGCAGTGCAGCAGCTACCGTTCGATACCGCGTACGGCGCAGTGCTTCCGTCATCCACATTAACGCCGGTGGAACGAATCGCGATTTATCGCAGGATGTTTTTTCTTCGTATGACCGAGTCTATGGCAATCGATTATCCGGCAGTAAAACGGTTTTTCGGTGAAGAGGAGTTTGACCGCATTGTTACGGAGGAATATGTACAGAAATATCCTTCTCGCAGTTATACGCTGAATCATCTTGGTAGGCACTTTCCGGAGTTTTTCCGCGAATCATCGATTGCGGAAAAAGAGTTTCTCGCAGATCTGGCAACATTAGAACTTTCTATAACGAATAACCTTGAAGCTGAAGAAAAACCGCTCATTACCCAACAGCAGATTGCCTCTGTTCGTGCGGACCAATGGGGATCTGTCCGGTTAATTCCTATTGCTGCGCTAGAATTGTTGGAGCTCAACCACAACGCGTGTGAATTTCTGGATGCAGTGAATGAAGAGACAGAAGTACCAACGCCGGTTCGTAAAAGAACATATGTTGTCGTCTATCGAAATTCTTTCCGCTCGTATTGGGAAGCATTATCCGCACAGCAATTTGTTTTATTGTCTTCTCTCGTTTCCGGAAAACAGTTCGGAGATGCCATCGTACGTTTGGCCGAGCAATTTCCTGGAACGGAAGAACAACTGCAGAACGACCTTTTTTATTGGTTTAACGAATGGATCGCGAAAGGACTGTTTTCAGATCTCACGGTAACATAGCACCTTAATATTTTTTTTATCAACCTTCATACAGACTACCATGCTTGCTATACTCATTCATCGCATTAATCTTTTCCATAAACGATATACAAACGCTCTTGCATTACTGCAACATCCATTGTTACTATTAATTCGGTTATACTGGGGATACGATTTTTTTCAAACAGGCCTTGGAAAACTAAACAATCTCGAACGGACCACAGATTTCTTCATGTCGCTCAACATTCCTTTTCCGCTGTTCAACGCTATTGCTGCCGGCGTAACAGAATTACTCTGTGGAATATTACTGGTGATCGGTCTCGGTTCGCGCTATTTTACTTTACCGCTTATCGTCATTTTATGCATCGCGTATGCAACGGATGATTACGAAGCGCTAGTGAACATCTTCGGTGATGTGGAAGCGTTCGTTGCTGCCACTCCATTCCAGCACCTGCTAGCTTCATTGATTGTGCTGGTGTTCGGTGCGGGCGCAATCTCTGCGGATAGACTCGTCCGGTGGAAAATGGAAAAAAAATAGAATTACCATATACTTTTGCATAAAGCCTTGCAACGTTTGCAGGGCTTTTGCGTTTAAAAAGCACACAAATCGACTGTCAATCTGTTCAGTAACTGATGTTACGCAGAAAGGTAAAAATGATTCGACGCGGCGCAGAACAGAGGTCATCCTGAGCAAATCCTTTGCTGTTTGTTCCGAAGGAATCCCTGCGGGAAAGGATGCGTCTCCCGATAGGGATGCCTTCGGCAGAAGGATGACTTAACTAGCTTAGCCTGCGCCTTGCTCACCATGACCGTTTTTCTTGTTTTGCGTAACGTGAGTCAGTAATTAACAATCACGTCATGTTGATGACTTGCCCGCCAGGTTTGTTTGGCGGGATGCCAGCATCTATCCCGACATAAGATGGCGAAATGAGTTCGGCATGATGTTCACTTGAAAATGACACACAATCCATAAATTCCATCATTTGTTCAACTTATAAAATTTCCCTATCTTCTATCTCAATTCACATCAGGTGCCTTTATGCCAAACGTTGTTATTACAGGAATGGGTCTGATCTCCCCCTTGGGTCTTACCGTGCAAGAATCGTGGAACAATGCGATTGCCGGTACATCAGGTGTCGGACACATTACCAAATTTGAAAAAGAACGCTTCACCACCCAAATTGCTGCCGAAGTGAAAGGATTCGACCCGAAGAAATATTTTGATGCAAAAGAAGTCGGCCGGTGGGATCTGTGTCTTCAATTTGGTCTCGGCGCTGGACTGGATGCTGTCGCTGATTCAGGTTTGAAAATTACTCCGGAAAACGCCGAGCGAGTCGGGATTATTATGGGCTCCGGTGCAGGAGGATTAATCGGCATCAGTCACACATCGTTAAACCTTGATGCGGGTGGACAAAAACAGGTCTCGCCGTTTTTTATTCCTTCAGTCATTATCAACATGATTTCCGGTATGCTCGCCATCCGAATTGGCGCTAAGGGAATTAATTATGGCGTCGTCTCCGCTTGCGCAACAAGTAATCACGCCATTGCGGACGGTTACCACGCCATTAAACGGGGCGAAGTGGATGTGATGGTAGTTGGCGGTGCCGAAGCGTCCATCACAGAGATCGGTATAGCAGGATTCTGTTCCGCGCGCGCTATGAGCAAACGGAATGACGAGCCGCAACGCGCATCACGTCCGTTCGATATAGACCGTGACGGATTTGTCCTGGGAGAAGGCGCCGGCGCTTTTGTGATTGAAGAAGAAGAGCATGCGAAAC
>JALNZH010000136.1 GCA_023229405.1 Bacteroidota bacterium | reverse complement strand
CCTTCGGCAGAAGGATGACGTAACTATCTTAGCCTGCGCCTTGATCACCATGACCGTTTTTCTTGTTTTGCGTAACGTGAGCTACTCAGCGTAATTTTTTAGGCTGAAATGTTGCTCATGCTGAGCGCCCGCCTGACTGACACTGTCGAGCAGGTAGCGAAGAATCTGTATTACACATCATCGAATGTATTACTCTTCGTATCGGATTCTTCACTTCGTATTGCTATATACCAGCAGAACTTGTTCAAAATGACGACGATAGTATATTGATTGTTACCATCACCGAATAGTTGTAAAAAAATCATTGTATGAAAAATAAAAACGCCCTGATCACCGCTGCACTCTGTGCCGTTCTGTTTATCGTATTTTGCCTACTGGTCATACCCCAGCCAACTCCCCTTAAATTTTCCGGTGCCATGCAGGCGCTGCAGTTGTGGAATGCGCAGCGCGCGTATCCGGGAACAACAATTGACGACCGGAAATATTTCGATGCATTCGAACGCCAGCGCTTTGAAAAAGCATCCGAATACCAGTTAACCGGATCGACGGATGTTTGGCGGCAGATCGGGCCGCACAATATTGGCGGACGAACACTTGCGGTGGCGGTGAATCCAACGAATACGTCCACGATCTACGCTGGATCTGCAAGCGGAGGATTGTGGAGAAGTTATTCAGAAGGCAAGGGCGCACAGGCTTGGGAACGGATGAAGACAGGGTTTGCAGTGCTGGCTGTCAGTTCCATTGCCATTGTTCCGAATGACTCGAATACGATGTTGATCGGTACGGGGGAGGTGTATAATCAATTCAGTTCTATTGGAGGATTGAGCATCCGCACGACACGCGGAAGTTATGGCATCGGCATCCTGCGCACAAGCAATGGCGGTGTTAGTTGGGAAAAGACGCTCGATTGGAATTATGGCGAACTGCGGGGAGTACAGGCAGTGAAGATACATCCGGCTTTTAATCATATGGTGTGGGCTGCTACTACAGAGGGAATATATAAATCCGTGGATACGGGAAAAACCTGGGTGAACGTTTCGGACATTCCTATGGGAACGGATTTGGTATTCGATGTGCTCGATTCAGGTGTAGTGATTGCTGCACACGGAAATTTAGGAAGTGTCGGCGGCGGGATCTATAGAACGCTGGATGGAGGCAAAACGTGGGATCAGTTGACAAACGGCCTACCGATTAATTTCGGCGGCAAAATCATCTTTGCACAATATGCCGCCGCGCCGCAAGTGATCTTTGCCAGCATCGGGAATGGTGCCGGCAACGGAACCTGGTTGTGCAAAACGGTAAACTACGGTGACACTTGGACGATTGTTACTATAACCGACTATTCCAGTTATCAGGGATGGTATTCCCATTGTGTCGGAGTTGATCCCGGAGATTCTTCAAAGGTGATATGCGGAGGGATTGATCTTTGGAAATCGACAAATGGAGGAACTTCCTTAATTCGTAAATCGGACTGGTCAGCTTGGTATTTTGGAACTCCACTTCCCGGGGATCCCGAAGGACCGCCTGAATATTCGCATGCCGATCATCATGCAATTGTCTACGATCCGCTGAATTATGATAAAATATATTTCGCTAATGACGGCGGTGTGTTCTGTTCCATGGATGGAGGTGAAACATTCGAAGGGCGGAACGGTGGATATCAGACGACACAATTCTATAACGGATTTTCTTCTTCGCATCTAGATTCATTGCTTGCAATTGGAGGAATGCAGGATAATTCCACTGCGATTTATAAAGGGAGTGTTGCGTGGACACGGGTGATTGGAGGCGATGGTTGTATGACGGCGATGAGTCCGACAAGCAAGGATACAATGTACGGCACATATCAGTACCTTACACTGCTTCGATCCGAGAATGGAGGAGTGTCATTCAACTATATCCCGGTACCGACGAGCAATTTTACGAATTTTATCGGTCCGTATGCACTTGCAGAATCTCATCCGAAAATTCTGTATGCGGGGAGGGATGTCATTTTCAAATCCACGAATGGCGGAACGAACTGGAATGAGACCAACGATGGTCGGCCACTCAACGGAAATCCTGCGCTCGCCATCGCAATCGCACCGACCTCTCCTGACACCGCCTATGTCACCACAACGCCAATATTCGACGCTGCGGAAATGTTCAGAACAGTTGACGGCGGTATAAGTTGGACCAATATTTCCGGTTCGCTGCCGGACCGGTATCTTGTCGATATTGCCGTTCATCCGAAAAATTCTGCCGTAGTGTATGTAACGGCCTCGGGATTTGGGACACCGCACCTGTTCAAGACGACAAATGCCGGCGCAACATGGAGCAATGCGGGCGAAGGTTTGCCCGATGTTCCAACCTCCGCGATAATCGTCAGTCCGTTTAATTCGAATCATCTTTATCTCGGCAATGATCTTGGCGTCTATCTTTCAATAGACGGCGGTTCTACGTGGACAACGTTTAGCGACGGATTTGTGGACGCAACGCTTGTTATGGATTTAAGTATTTCCCGTACGAATAAAGCAATCCGTGCGGTGACACATGGTAACGGTATCTACGAACGGAAACTGTTTGACGGCACGACATCGGTGGGCTCAGACCGAATGGTTGCATCGGAATTCCGGCTGGAACAAAATTATCCTAACCCGTTTAATCCGGCAACAACAATTCAATTTACCATGCCGCAGAATTCATTGTCCATGGGAAGAATGGTTGGGGTAATCGTGGAAGTTTTTGATGTCATGGGAAAAAAAGTGTCGACACTGGTTGATGAACAAAAATCACCGGGAACATACACGGTGCAATGGAATGCTTCGAAGTATGCGAACGGAACGTATTTTGTGAAATTACAGAGCGGGGGAATGGTTCAGGTGATGAAAATGGTACTGTTAAAGTAACGAGAGTGTCAGAAAGGATGTTTGACATGAGTAGATGTTTCTGATGACGCATTTACGGAGTCAGGCATCTGAAAAAATTAATATGGCAAATCGTTATAATTTGGCAGGTCTGTTTTAAAGAAGCCGACGAAAAAGTCCGGAAGCCATTGCGCGGTGCAATAGATGGCGTTGCTGAACAGGAATAACATGCGTACATTTTATCAGACAACCGTATTCTCCGACCATAATTGCGTAGGAGGAAATTGTGAGACTAATAATTTTTTCGATCATTGTATTCTTTTCTCATGCGACATACTCCTTCTCTCAGGTAACTGCCACGGTGTATGGTGATGTTGTCACGATCTACGATGCCAATTTTGACTGGTCCTGCGGTGGTACATTCTTTCCTGAAAAACAGATCGCAGGAGATACCATCACGATTACGGAAGTAGATACGATGCAGCTGACAACCTGTTTGTGTCGACATACGGTAACGTCGCTCATCAGTGGATTGAGTGCTGGGTCGTATACAGCAATAGTTTTCCGACAGCATAGAGTTCGTGTACGATTTCCCGTTGATACGATCTACATCTCAACTCACTATGCCGGTTCGGTTTCATTCACGATTGGGGAACATCCGTACTCTTCTCCGACGGTTGTGTTGCATCAAAGTGGCTGCGGAGCGGGTCCGGGCGAAGTTGTTTGGGGGCAACCGGCGATTCCTATCACCGGATCACTTGAAAGCTTTCCAAACCCATTTAATCCAAGCACGGTCATCAGGTATACTGTCCCAATTTCCGGCAGGATGATGCTGGCGGTGTATGATATGACCGGACAACGTGTGAACATTCTGGTTAACGAACTGAAAGAAGCAGGGACGTATGAATACACCTATGATCTCCGTAGTATTTCCAGCGGTTCATATATTTGCCGGCTGACGTACGGCACGACAATGCTCTCCGTAAAATTGCTTCTGCTGAAATGATCATCGATAGGAGGGTGGTATGGATAAGAGTAGAATGAAAGTCTTACAAACATTCCCTAGTGCCATACAGGCTGAGATCGTAAAACAACGGCTTGCAGCGAATGGCATTGAAGCGTTCATCAGTGAAGATGATAATGGAGGAATGCTTCCATCGCTGCAGACGACGCTCGGAGTTAAATTGGAGGTCCTTGATAGTATTGCGAAGAAAGCGGAAAAGATTCTGGAAGGATATGCGCTGTAATTTCCGCAATTTCTTATCGATCCAATCGTACACGAATGAAATTTCTACTGGCGAGTTCTGCGTTGACGCTTGTTCACTTGACAAAATCTTAATAATCCTCCATATTTCCATAGACAAAGACCAGCCTGTTTAAATGAAGTGGAGAGAGTCTTCTTCTGTTTGTTCACCTATTGTCACTTCGGTCCCTTTTTAATTATGTAAAGTTGTTGAAATGATTTTTGGGAACATGTCGAAATATTGTTTTTTCCTAATATTTTTTTCCCTCACCACCGTTCCTCAATGGGGATTCCCGCAAACTTCCTCTCTGGCGAAGTATGTTTCCGAACAATGGACAATGGATGACGGACTGCCGCAAAGTTCCGTGAACGACATCATTCAAACCCGCGATGGATATCTCTGGCTTGCTACCTTCGGCGGTCTGGTGCGGTTTGACGGTGTGCAATTTACCGTTTTTGACCGCTCGAATACGTCCGGTATGCGTTCAGACAGGATACTGACCATTATGGAAGATCACGCCGGGGCATTGTGGTGCAGCACCGAAGACGGCGTACTACGGATGAAGGAAAATGTGTTCTCCTCATTTCTGACGTCCGATGGTATCGTTCAGTATTCACCCACCATGATGCAGGAAGATCGTCGCGGTGTTTTATGGGCAACAGCCAGTGGAACACCTTATCGTTTTGAAGACGAAAAATTCAATATTGTTGCAACGAGTCACGATTCAGCACTGGCCCGTCGTGCAGTGACGGATCCTTCTGGTGTGTGGCTGGCGCATCGTAAGGAAGTGCTTCGAACCCTCGGAGATTCCATCGTACTCATTATGAATCTGCAAAACAAAATGACGAGCAATATTGTTGATTTTGTTGAATATCCCGCAGGTTCTAAAACATACTGGCTCGCAACCACAGGGGACGGCATTGTGCGAGTCAGCAACAACGATACGATAATACTGAATGAAAAAAACGGATTGCCGTCGCATTTTATCATGTCGTTCTTTGTCGACCGGTCCGGCACCTTATGGGTTACGGCGTTTAACGGCATTAGCTGGTGGGACGGCAAAAAGTTTGTGCCGATGCAGACAATCAGCGGAATAGACGACAAAGAGATGAACACACTCACACAGGACTTCGAAGAAAATTACTGGACCGGTACACCGGCAAACGGTTTGTTTCGTCTCCGTCCTTCTGTTGTTACGATGATTGGACCGGAGCAGGGACTGTTGGAAGGCAAGATGCTGTCATTAGCGCGGCGTAAAGATGGTTCGATGATCTTCGGAACAAATTGCGGAGGTGTGTATGAATGGAAAGATGGCAAAGCATTCTATTCCACTATGAACAAGTATCTTGTAAACTTGTGTGTCTGGACAGTGCTTGAAGACTCGCGCGGCCGCGTTTGGACCGGTGCACGTCAATTGACGAGGTTCGACGATGTAAAGAAAAAAGGAGTGGTATTCGATTCGACGAATGGATTTTACGGACTGGATATTTTTGCGCTCTTCGAAGATTCGAAAAGAATTCTCTGGATTGGATGTTTGAACGGATTGTTCCGGTATGACGGTGAACGGTTCACCCACTACACCAAAGCCGACGGATTGCCACATGATGATGTTCGCACCATTGTAGAAGACCGCTCCGGTGTTTTATGGATAGGTACGGTCGATGGAGTTTCCCGATTGGAGAACGGAAGACTTTCTGTATTTCCGTTGGGAGAGGGAACGGAAAGTGAACAATACTTACGCAGCCGTTATGTCCGCGCCATCCGTATTCAGGAAGATGGAACCATGTGGTTTGGAACATACGGCGGAGGATTGATCCGATGGACAGACGGACGAATCGTTGTGATCACAACGAAAGAAGGATTGTTCGACAATATTGTTTCGCACATCGTTGACGACGGACAGGGTAATTTTTGGATGGGATGCAACCGCGGAATTTTTACCGCGCGCATCAGCGAACTGAATGCTGTTGCTGACGGCGCTGCGCCCGCCGTTCAATGTTATTCCTTTGGGACTAAAGACGGCATGACAACATCCGAGACAAACGGAGGATTTCAACCATCGGTAGTGAATGATGGAAAGGGAACATTGTATTTTCCCACAGTCAACGGTGTGGCTGCGGTCGCCACACGCAGGATCCAACGCAATATCATCGCCCCTCCGGTAAAGATCGAAGGGATTTCGCAGAGTGATCGCCCTATCCCTTACGACAGTATTGCAATATTTCCGCACGATAGTACCGATATTTCCATCCATTATGCCGCACTCAGTTTCACCGATCCCGAAAAAGTGCAGTACCGGTATATGATGGAGGGTGTTGATGGTTCTTGGGTAGAAGCGGGATCGAGAAGAACGGCGTACTATTCGAATGTGAAACCGGGTGAATGGACATTCCGGGTGATTGCATCGAACAACGATGGCGTTTGGAACACCGTCGGCGCATTTGTTCCCATTGTCGTACGTCCGCCGTTTTGGATGTCATGGTGGTTCCGGACGGTAATAGTTTTAATCTTTTTGTTCAGTGGGCCCTCAATCTATTATATCCGTGTAACACAGTTGGAAAAAGAAAAGAAATTCCAGCTGCAATTTGCAGAGCAGCTTATCGAATCACAGGAACAAGAACGGCGGCGCATTGCAGCGGATTTACACGACGGATTAGGTCAACAGATCCTCATCATTAAGAATCGCGTTGAACTGGCGCTAAAAACTGTTGAGAATGCGGAACAGACCGCAGACCAATTACAGGAGATAGCCGAAAGCGCCCGCAGTTCGCTGAACGATGTTCGTTCGATTTCTCACGGTTTGCGACCGGTGCATCTGGAACAATTCGGACTTCGGGAAACGCTGCTGAATCTGTGCGACCAGGTTCAACAGTCATCCAATCTGGAATGCGTGTATCATATTGATGAAATTGATGGCATTATTCCGAAGGAACGGGAGATTAATTTTTACCGGATCATCCAGGAGGGGATCAATAACATCCTGAAACACTCCGGTGCGACACAAGCATCGATGATGATTCGCCGATCGGATGAAGGACTGACCGCATCTCTATGGGATAACGGCAAGGGATTTGATGCTGAAGGTGTGCAGGCAGGACTAGGATTGACCGGTATCCGCGAACGGACGAAGATTCTTGGCGGAATTTTCGAACTCAAGTCCGCAACCAATGGAGGGACTACACTATTAATTACTATTCCGATAAAAAAGACATGAATGAACGACGAACGATTGTGATCGCTGATGATTTTCCACTGATACGAAAAGGATTACGGCAGGTGATAGAGACCTTGCCCGAAACGGAAGTGATGGAAGCAGAAAACGGGGATGATGCTCTTCGGCTCATCCGCGAACATCATCCTGTGATAGCATTGTTGGATATTGAAATGCCGAAGTTGAATGGATTTGATGTTGCCAAAAGAGTGAACGACGAAGGCTTGCCGGTGTCGGTCATCTTTCTGACGATGTATAAGGAGGAACAGGTATTCAACAAAGCAATGGATACGGGTGTGAAAGGATATGTGCTGAAGGAAAATGCCATCACGGAAGTTCTGCAATGTATAGCTGCCGTTTCGGAAGGAAAATATTATCTCAGTCCGACAATTTCCGATTTTCTCGTCCGCCGCAATTCGCGGCTATCATCTCCGGCACAGGATAATATCGGGCTTTCCCTGCTCACCCCGGCTGAACGGAGCGTGCTGAAGTTGGTCGCTTCAATGAAAACCAATCAACAGATCGCCGATGAGCTCACTATCAGTATAAAAACTGTCCATAACCACCGGAATCACATCTGTGACAAACTCGGATTACGCGGAGCTCACGCATTGCTGAAATTCGCCATCGAAAACGTTTCCCAGTTATAACTCTTCAATCTCCCTGTTTGCAAAATCTCCTCATTCCCGCTCCAGCATAATCCCCCAATGTGCCGTATTTGTTCACAAAGGGAACACGCCACTATCCATCCATTAGGTTGCACTCTTCCACATTTTTTAATTTTTCCCACCCTTCCATTATCAATTGTCCATTGTCAATTGCTCTTCTCCTAGGTACTTCTACCCATACGATTAAGCACTTCTGTCCATTGTAGTAATCCTCTATTTCGGACTATCTTCTCTGCAACAAAGGGGAAATTCCTCTCGCTTTTCTTTCTGAATTTGGGGCGTTGTAATGAAAATCATGATCGTGGATGACCACGACGGTATGCGCAGAATGCTTCGCAGCATAGTTTCAATCGGCTCATCCGAAGGTACAGAGATCATCGAATGCGCAGATGGCGAAGAAGCGTTAATACAATACGCAGCGCATCAGCCGGATATGGTATTGATGGATATCCAATTAAAAGCCATGAACGGTTTCGAAGTAACAGAAAGGATTCACGCAATAGATTCACAAGCAAAAATCATTTTCGTCACCAGTCATGATACGCCGATGTACAGAATGAAAGCGCGTGATATGCGTGCGAAAGGATTTATTTCCAAAGACAATCTTGCAGAACTTGATCAATTACTACACCAACCATAAATCCATATCAGGGGGGTTCCATGAAACACTCTTTACTACGTTCTTCGTTCACGCTGTTGTTGCTCGTGCTGTTCACGGCATCTGCGTGGAGTCAGCCGACGATTTCGTCGACATCGCCCACGACGAACAAACTGAACGTCAGTGCTACGTCCGACATCACGATTACATTCAATGAAACGATGACCAATGCGACACTGACCTCCAGCACCATTAAAGTACATGGAAATTACCGAGGGTACTATACTGGTAGTTTTTCCTATGGTGCGACTTCGGCAACGTTTAATCCGGATTCGTCGTTTAAAGCAGGAGAAATTATCACTGTCACTGTCACGACCGGAGTACAAAACGCCAGTAACGTAGCGATGGCAACTCCCAGAGTATTCAATTTCACGGTGGATGCACCGGCAGGATACGCCAAATTCAGTTCACCCGTGAACTATACTGCGTTCGGTACGGGCAGCGGCAATCACTATTCGGTTCTTGCCGATCTTGATAAAGACGGAGATATTGATATCGCCTCGACAACTTCATTGCACAATATCATGTCGGTGATGTTGAATAACGGCGACGGCACCTATGCTTCGGCAGTTACCTATTCTACCCAGAATGCATTTGATATTAGTGCAGCTGA
>JALNZH010000135.1 GCA_023229405.1 Bacteroidota bacterium | reverse complement strand
CGCTGATGTCTGCGACGAATGCCATCTCAGGTATTTCGCTTGTTGGTTCGCTTGTTGTTGCCGGTGTTGCCGGGGGGGGTGAGCATTCCGATATCAGCCACATTCTTGGATTTGTCGCCGTAACCGCTGCGACGATTAACGTTGTAGGCGGATTCATGATCACGGAGCGCATGTTAAAGATGTTCAAGAAGAAGGAGAGAAAGTCATGAATTATTATATGGAACTTGTCTACCTCGCTTCTTCAGTCCTGTTTATCATGGGTCTTAAGGGACTCAGCCATCCAGAATCGGCACGACGCGGAATGCATTATGCAGAAGTTGGTATGTTTATGGCCATTGTGGGAACACTTGTTAGCGGGAAAATTATTACCTGGGAATGGATCATTGTCGGAATTGCCATCGGTTCGGTGATCGGAGCGGCGATGTCCATCTTCATGCCGATGACTGCCATGCCGCAGCGGATTGCACTCTCGCATGCATTTGGTGCGCTTGCAGCCGTATTGGTGGGCATTAACGAATACATCGAAAAAGGTTTTCATCAAGAGATTTCCAACGGTCTGATGAGTGCGTTGGGATTTGAGGTTCTCTTCGGCGCATTGACCGTTACCGGAAGTTTGATGGCGTTCGGTAAATTAAACGAGATGATTAAAGGTGCTCCAATAACTTATAAGGGGCAAAACATTGTCAACATCACTCTCTTTTTGTTCACTATAGGAATGTTCATTTATCTTATTTTTTCACCGTATGATGCAACCATATTCTATACGATGATCGCTCTTTCATTCCTAATCGGAATATTTATTGTTCTTCCCATCGGCGGAGCGGATATGCCTGTGGTGATCTCACTGATGAATTCATATGCAGGACTTGCAGCAGCAGCAACGGGTTTTGCTATTGATAATAAAGTGTTGATCATAGCCGGATCGCTAGACGGTTCATCGGGATTCATACTCTCCATAGTTATGAGCAAAGCGATGAATCGTTCATTCGCGAATGTTCTTTTTGGAGCTGTCGGAAGCCCGCAAGTGGATACATCAAAGCTCCATGAAGATCGTCCAATTACACGATTTGGAATTGAGGATACGAAATTTGTTCTTGAACAGGCTGAACGTGTGGTGGTTGTTCCCGGATATGGTATGGCGGTGGCGCAAGCTCAGCATACCGTACGAGAATTGAGCGATGAGTTAGAAAAACGGGGAATTAAAGTCGATTTTGCTATTCATCCTGTTGCCGGAAGAATGCCGGGGCATATGAATGTCCTGTTAGCTGAAGCAAACGTTTCGTACGATCAACTGTACGAAATGGATGCAATCAATCCGACAATGGATACAGTAGATGTTTGTATTGTGATCGGAGCAAACGACGTTGTTAATCCTGCCGCCCGAACTGATAAAGGAAGTCCGATCTACGGTATGCCGATTATCAATGTAGACAAAGCGAAAACAGTAATCGTAATGAAGCGTTCGATGGCAACAGGTTTCGCAGGAATCGAGAATCCGCTATTTTACGAACCGAATACAAAAATGCTATTCGGCGATGCTAAAAAAGTAATGCAGGAAATAGTCGCAGAGTTCAAGAAAAACTGATTTGACATGAGAGCGGCAACAGGAGTTTCATTACTCCCAGTTGCCGTTTTTTGTTTTGAGAGGAGCGGAAACAATGTGGGGAAAACGTACTGCGGTTATTTTTTTTATTCTTGTCGTCGCGGGTGCAACGGGGTGCAGTAATTTGCTGCAGCGTTCATCGGACGAAAAAATGAGATTCCCCTTTGCCGAGCGTGAATTCCGCGGTGTATGGGTTGCGACAGTCGGGAATATTGATTGGCCCAGCAAGCCGGGATTATCTTCAGAAGAGCAGCAGCATGAAGTCATTACGATTCTCGACACAGTGAGTGCTCTGAATATGAATGCGGTGATTTTTCAAGTTCGTCCGCAGTGCGATGCCCTTTATCAAAGTTCGTTGGAACCATGGTCATTTTATCTTACCGGTGAACAGGGAAAAGCCCCGGAACCGTTGTATGATCCTCTGCAATACTGGGTCGACGAAGCCCATAAACGGGGAATTGAACTCCATGCATGGTTCAATCCCTACCGCGCACATCTCACACGCGGAAACGAGATCACAGATTCCTCTCTCGTTCGAAAACGTCCTGATATTGCAAAGAAAATCAATGACAATATGTATTGGCTCGATCCGGCGAAGAAAGAGACCCAAGATCATTCCTATGCCGTTGTGATGGATGTTGTACGACGGTATGATATTGATGGGGTTCATTTTGACGATTATTTTTATCCGTACAATGACGGGAAATTTCCCGATGACGACAGTTGGGACGAATACCAAAAAAGCGGCGGCGGAAAATCTCGTGAGGATTGGCGCCGGTCGCACGTAAATACATTTATTGAACGTGTTTATAGCGGAATTAAGAAAGAAAAAAAACATGTTAAATTTGGGTTGAGTCCATTCGGTATCTGGCGACCGAAAAACCCCTCTTCCATTACCGGGTATGACCAATATAATATGTTGTATGCCGATGCGCGTTTGTGGCTGAACAACGGATGGGTGGACTATTTCACTCCGCAACTGTATTGGCCGGTGAATCAAATTCCTCAAAGTTTTCCGGTGCTGCTCGGCTGGTGGTCGAAGGAAAATACGATGGGAAGAAACTTGTGGCCTGGCATGATAATCAGCAGGTCGAGGGATGAAAAAACCTCAAACGAGATCTTCAATCAGATCATGATTATTCGCGGGATGGTTCCGAATGGTCCCGGTCATATTCATTTCAGCATGAAAGCATTCCTCCGTGACAGCAGCCTTCTTAACAGTACATTGCATAATGGTCCGTATCAACGACCAGCGATTGTGCCTGCGTCGCCATGGCTGGACGATAATTCGCCGACAGTGCCGACGACGGAAACATTTCAGACAAATGATTCTCTGACGATTACCTGGCTTCATGGAAATGAACAGGATGTTTTTCATACAATTGTATATTATCAGTTCAACGATTCATGGAATTATTTACTGATACATCAACACCAAACAGTTATAACCCTGCCGCTGATACGGACAGTGAAAAAAGAATCTCTCAACCGCAATGGGGAAGCGAATATAACGGAAACGACAGAACGGTTAAATGCAATTGCAGTATCCGCTGTCGATCGGATGGGGAATGAGAGTCCGCTATCTTTTAAAATTGTAACAGGAAAGAATGCATACGAATAGTGTTTTGAACTAAATTTTAGAGACATTCGAAGACTCTCATCTTGATGTCATTTCGGGACATCGGACAAGTTTTTTTAAGATGTTTCTTTTATGAACTCTCTAAATATGTAACTGTACCGTCATACATCAACGCAAAAGGCAGAATGAAAAAGTTCAACTCCGCCATTTATTACATCCTATCCGCAATTCTCATTATCAATTCGTTTTCGGATGCACAAACAAATCCGGCAGCACAGGCGGTACCATATTTCCAGAATTTCGGAACAAACTCGTTTAATGCGCTTCCTTCAGGAACTGCCATCTGGAACGGCGTGAGCGGTGGCACGACAACGACCCAGGCAGTAGCAGAAGCCAGCGCTCCTCTCGGGAATGGTACCATTACCGCTGCAACAGTAATCCAAGCTGCGGGTGGAGTGTACGGTTATGTCGCAAGTGGCAACGCACAGATGTATGTCCAATCCAGTGGCAACTCAACAAACGGTGTAAATCAGCTCGCTCTGGCAATCAATACAATGGAAATACAAAATGTAACAGTCAGCTACAAAATTACAATGTTGTTCAGTCAACCCCGGTCGATCGGAGTTGTACTGCAATATCGCATTGGGACAAGCGGAGGATGGACGAGTATTGACGGAACATCCTATTACCATAATAATATGGATCGTCTGAATGGGGCCGAAGATCTATATACCGACCTCATCCTTCCGGCAAATGCCGGAAATCAGCCGGTCGTTCAATTACGGTGGGCGATCTGGCGCGGGACGGAAACAGGAACAAGTGCTGGAATCGGTATCGACGATATTTCAGTATCATCAACCGGAAACGGCATCATTGTTCCCAATCCTAAATTATTCTCGCTGAACTTTGTCACAAGCGATAAGATCCATCTGGTATGGGAAGCGCCGACCTTTGGCGATGATAGTGTGTTAGTTTTTGCCCGTCAGGATTCTTCCGTGGATTACATTCCGTTGCTATTGGGAAGAAACTATACGAATTCCAATGCAAATTATTCTTCCGCCGGTATGTACGGCAATTCCAAACTTGTGTACAACGGTACTGATAACAATACTCTCATCTCGGGATTGACGGTAAATAAAAAATATTATTTCCGGGCATTTGCTTATCGTGATACGATAACCTCAAGCGGGACGCTGATTATTTTTGATACGACGGAAGTTCATGGCGTTTTAAATCTGACAGCACATTCCGCAAACGGGCAAGCGACAATTGCGTGGCAAAATTATCGCGGACATCAAGGGATTTGGTGGCATGAAGTGATGATCGTCGGTGCATCATCCGGTGCGGTTGATGCTGTTCCAACCGGAGACGGTTCATCCTATACAGCATATGCGCAATTTGGTACAGGGAGTCAGATCGGAGCGAATAATTTCGCTGTTTACAAGGGGACTGCCGATGCGGTAACAGTGACCGGATTGACAAACGGAACTCCATATACTTTCAAAGCATTTGTGCGGAACAATTCAGACTGGTCAACAGGCTGGCATAGTATCGCAACAACCATCATTCCCTCCAACGGTCCGGTCATTCCTGCCGTGCCTCAACTCAATTCACCGGCAGATGGAAATGGTTCTGTCGGCATCACTCCTCAATTAACATGGAATTTCGTCTATGGTGCAACATCATACCGTGTACAAGTTTCTCTGCAACCCGATTTTTCTTCCTTCGTGTTGCATGATTCGACCAGTACAGGAAACAGTGTTCTACTTAAGCCTCTTCAGGTGAAAACAAAATATTATTGGAAAGTCAGTGCATCGAACATGGCAGGGAGCAGTGACTTCTCGACGGTATTTACTTTTACAACGGCATCTGCATATCAAGTGCCGCAGCAGATCATCCTTTCCGGACACAGCGGTGCGTCACTTAACTCGAATATTGTTTCGTCGTATAAACCGAGCGCCACACAAGGATATCCACCGCCGGCACTATTCGGCGAAGTATACAAGCTTCCTAACGGTACCGTACGTTGCGTATACACAGGATTGGAATCAGCTGGTGGAAGCGGAATGAATGTCGAACACTCATTCCCGCAGTCGAAAGGAGCAAGCGGACAGGCGAAAAGCGATATGAACCATTTGTTTCCAACGCAGAATGGTGTTAACAGCGACCGTGGAAATTATCCCTTTGGGAACATTCCGGACAACGAAGTAAACTATTGGTACAATCTTTCTACGAAGACACCGAGCAAGCCGGCTGCTTTTTTGGATGAATATAGCCGCGTGAAATCCGGTGTGATGTTCGAACCGCGCGCAGATCATAAAGGTAATGTCGCACGCGCAATGTTCTACTTCTACACTATGTATAAAAATCAGGCTGACGCCGCCGATGCGAATTTTTTTAACAATCAAAAGAATACTTTATACGCTTGGAATTATCTCGATCCCGTTGATTCATTGGAATATGCGCGGGCGCTGATCATTGCAAAATATCAAAGCAATAAGGCGAATCCCTACGTACTTGATACAACACTGATCCGCAGGGGATATTTTCCGCAGTACACCGTTGGAGTTGCAAAACGTCCGATACTACCCATTGACACCCATCTTGAACAGAATTTTCCCAATCCGTTTAATCCCGCTACAACTGTGCAGTACAGTGTTTCATCGTTTGGACAAGTGACGTTAACAGTGTATGATCTACTCGGCAGGGAAGTGTCTACACTCGTGAATGAAATGAAAGAATCGGGAAATTATTCCGTCTCCTTTGATGCCTCGGCGCTTTCCAGCGGAATGTATTTCTGCCGACTTCAATCGGGCAGTACCATCGCAACGAAAAAGATAACTCTATTAAAGTAAGCCAAACAGTTCTGAGGGGGGATTCCATGTACGGTCTGGATAATGCATCTCGAGAAGCCATTCAAAAACATCTGCGGACTGCCGATGAACAATATCGAATGCGGAATTATGATGCTGCGATAACGGAGATTGAAAAAGTGTTGACGTTGGATCCCCGCAACACGTTAGCCCGTAATTTTCATGAAAAAGTTAAACTGGCGTTGAAACAAGGACAAAAACCGGCACCACCATCCGTCCAATCGCCTGTCCCGGCAACACCCGAAGACAAGACGAACATGATTCCGGTATTATTTCGTGATATTGAACAGCTGCTTGCCAAAAAAGATTTTCATCGCGCAAAAGAAAAAGTGCAGGAAATTTTCGAAATTGATCCGGAAAATTTTTACGCGAAAGCATATCTTGATAACATTGAACAACGGCAGAAAACCCATGTTGCGGAGGTGGCGAATGTTATTCAGTCGGCGCCTGTAGACACCACAGGAGGCGGGGAACAACTTCCGAAAGGGAGTCTTTTTATGTATCGGGAAATGCTGAAAGAATTCTGGTTTGACGGAAAGATCAGTAATGAAGAAGCGGTTCAACTGCAATCGGTGCGCGAGATGTTCGGCATAACGCTGCTGGAGCATAACGATATCGAACGGGAAGTAAAAGTACAGGCGTATGTTGAAGCGCTTCAAATTGCATGGAAAGACGGTGTTGTGACCGAAAATGAGCAGAAAGTGCTTGAGATGATGCGACAGCGCTATTCCATCTCGGCAGAAGAACATCTTTCCGCCGAACTGAAAATTGAAGAAGCCCGTCGGCCGAGATCCAGCAAAGGTACAATTTTACTTGTGGATGGTGATATGGAAACGCTCAACGGATTGATCGGTGAATTAAAACGCCGCAATTATGAAGTGCTGGTGACTCACTATATCGATGATGCATTAAATGTGCTGATCAACCGCACTCCGAATATCATCATTAGCGAGATCTTCTTCGAACAACAAGGGGTAGACGGGTTTTCACTCTTTAAGAAACTGGAGCAACTTCCGCATCTCAACCATATTCCGTTTTTCTTCATGTCTTCCTTCGATGACGATAAAGTGATCCGCGCCGGTGTCCGATTAGGTATCGACCATTTCTTCCATAAACCGCTGGACATGAAACTTGTTATTGCAGAAATTGAGGTTGCGCTTAAATCCTCTCGGGATTAGGGAGAACACAAGTATTTGTTTATACTATTCTGTGTCTTATCGAACGTCATATTGCAAAAACCGTACAAATGCGCCGGCGAATGCCAACAGTGAATATATTCCGAGAATTCCATAATCAATAATTGCCGTGGTGATCGCATCTCTGAAAGAATGCTGCGGATGTTCGAATTGAGGCATATCGGAAATATCCAGCACTCCCTTTTCGCGTCCGGTATCGATCTTTACTCCTGTATCTGAGTTCATCTCAATGCGAATACCTCCCATGCCGCCTCCTTGTTTTTGTTTTTTCTCCCGATATGCAGAAAAAATAGAACGATAGACGTTGAGTGCATCTTCATATCGGTTTTTTAATGCGATATCTGTTCCGGCAAGGTTCATTACCGCAAGCTGAAATGCCGATGCAGGCGAGATTCTGGAAAATAGCAACGCTAATTTCTCCTGTTCGGATTTTTTGTTCCGTTGATTCTCGTTTGCTTTTGCTGCAAAGACGTCAATATCTTTTTGAACTTGTGTGCGATCGCGGTCATCCTCCTCCATCCATTCCCACATATGTTCTTCGCGATACGCTTCACGTTCTTCCTTGCTCATTCCCTGTGTAGGAGTATTTCGGGATATCCACTTTTCTCCCATCACACCTTCATATTGCATCCACCGTTCTTTGGAAAATGCATCGCGCTGTGCTTCAATCTCCGCTACGGTTGGGATTGTAATAATCTGTCCGGCTACCGTAGCACCTGCACGCGGAACGATGAACACTAAACAAACCCATGCGACAAGTGCAAAAAGGAAGGAGACGGAAGAGCGTTTGGTCATTGTAGAAAGGAAGATTCCAAGTGCAATGAAAAACGTGAGGTACAATACTGAAGCGCCCAACAGCGAGATCACTTTCAGCCAATGATCACTGGTCATTGGAATATTCCACACGAACAAAAGTAAAATGGAGAGAAGCATCGGAACAGTCAGAGGGATGACTAATCCGAGCCAGGAGCCGATAAATTTTCCGAGGATATACCGTGTCCGTGGAATGGCATTGGAAAATATCAATTGCAGCGTTCCGCGTTCTGCTTCGCCGTTAATTGTATCATACGTGAATAAAATAGCCAGGAGGGAAAAGACAACTGTAATAATAAATGCAAAATCAATGAACCGGAAGACCGCATAGATCGGATCGTCGGAATATGTGCTGTGGGAAAGTTTAATCCCCTGGAAGCCATTCACTTCGGAGATTCGTCCGATATCATGATTTACTCCCGCAACGAAGATCTGCAGGGGATCGGGCTTCCGGAGTATCTTATTGTTCAACGACATCCAGCCGCGTGATTCCCGCATTTCCTGTCGGACGAGATTGGTCGTTGTTTCATATTGCCGAATAGCGTTCGTGTATTGATCGATCCCGACTGCAATGGTTAGTAACAACAAGATCGTCACAATGGTGAATGTCAGTGAGAATTTCGAACTGAAGAATAGATTTTTTAATTCATGGGTGATTAATGTTGCAAGCATATATACTCCTAAAAAAATACGTTGATCGACACCGGTAATTGAGATGTCGTGACGGTGATGATTAGAAGCGGTCTCAAAAACACTTACTCAGTATCATTTCGAACATGATTAAACGGGTGAGAAATCTTGTTTCTATACTTGAAAACAAATACGAGATTCCTCACTCGACCTTTTCCCTAAGGGACCACTTCGTGGCGGGTCTTCGTTCGGAATGACCATAAAATCCATTTATGGAGCCATTTCTAGTACCTTTCTATCGAACATCGTATCGTTTGAATGAAACAAATGCACCAGTGAAAAATAACAGATTGAATATTCCGAGCACACCGACATATTCCGCATATGGCTCCAATCCGGAAGAAGCAGGCAATGGAGCAAAAGCAAATTGTGGCATCTCTTGAATGTTGATAGGTTTCGGCTTTTCAGCATTGTCGTCTGTGACCATTCTGAAGACAAATGAAAATCCGCCGGTATTCATGCCAGTTTTTTCTTTCATAAATTTTGCATACTCTTTTTGA
>JALNZH010000134.1 GCA_023229405.1 Bacteroidota bacterium | reverse complement strand
TGTTGAGGAAGGTTCGCGTTTTCTGCCGTTCCGTTTACCACAAAAACGTTTTCCCATTTTTCTTGCTTGATTTGATGGGAAAGCCATTGCAAAAACATCGTGGAAGGTTCTAGTGCTGTCACAGAACCAGATTCGCCGACCCGTTCGCGGAGATTGAACGAAACGAAACCAGGTCCCGCTCCGACATCAAGACAATTCCATCCATGCGCTACGCCAAGCCTGTCGAAAAAGGCATTCGTGTTGGATTGCCACACTCCATGCTGAAACTGGAGCCGGTTAAATTCTGACTGATTTGTACCTAGCAGATACTCGGACGATTGTTCGGACATCGATTGTTACCTTGAAATAGTTTGTAAATAGACGCCATCGTGAACAGGGGACAGTATAAAGAAAATAAGGCTAAAATATATACATGTTCCGGGAAGAATCTTGATAAGAACACCACTACATCTTTCTGGCGCTATTTTACCAAAAGCAATTTTTTTGTTTGAACGGAATTATTGGAGAATAAACGGATAAAATATGTTCCGGATGCGAACATAGCAGCATTGAACTGTCGCTGGTGAAATACGCCGGATATTACATATTCATTTACCAAAGTAGTGATTTCTTTCCCGGTGGCGTCGTACACTTTTACTGTTGTCATTCCTGAACGATCAAGTATAAATCCAATGCTTGTGACTGGATTGAATGGATTTGGGAAATTCTGAAATAATGTAAACGATTGAGTTCTGGAAGTTCTATTTTGTTCTGCAATATTCGTTACCGGAGAGCGTAGCAGTTCTGCGAAAGAGGTAAATACTTTATGTAATGAAGTGTCTTTCACATCGGAACCGTAAATTTCAAAATATCGAATGCCAAACTTACGTCCTTTCTCCAGCGCGGCTTTCATCACGCCAGATTTCGCTGTATCAGAAATACCGCATTGATTCATTCTAGCCGGACCATCTTGTACGTGCCATAACATTTGCGCACCAGTTCTTTCGGTATATAAATTCATCACGTTCCATTGTGATCCGACATTCGGTGGATAGACGGTGCAACCACTGATATCCTCACGCCACAACCCAAATCGATCGGGGTATTTTGTAACTCCGTATTTTGCATATTCGCCGCAAACATAATTCCTGCTTTTGCCGCTCGCTTTTGTTTCAAACGAAACATAGTCCATGGAACTCCACAACGGCGTTGTTGGAAAAGCTTTCATATATACGTCCAGCACTCTGCGTAATTTTGCTACCAGCGTATCGGGATGATAATTATATGCTTCCCAAAAATTTCTTCCATCGGCAATCTTCTCAGGAAGATTCCTGGAAATATTTCCTGAAACAGCATTTATGGAAACAACGTTCGTATCGGTCGAATATTTTTCTGCCAGTTTCACAATCACCTGTTCAACTCGTTGCAAATAGAGTGGATCCCAGGAGATGACATCGTACAGTGTATCACCAAATGTTGGATGATATTCATTAAGATCAACATATTGATAAGTTTTCACACTCAGGGAATCCCATAGCCAGGAAGGATTCCCAAGAATTTGTATAACCGACTTTTTCCCGAATTTTTTCGCATTCAAGATTTCGGAATCGATATACGTCCAGTTGAAAAGATCCGGTTGTATTTCAACTGCTTCCCATTTTGTACGGATAACGACACCATCAATAAACGGTAGATTCACCAATTGTTCCGATGTCGGTTTATCGGCGGTTCCTAATGTGTATAATCCGGGATGAATAGTGAATTGCGATTGTGAATGGAGAGGGTACTGTATCATGAAAAATAAAAGAGTGGTAAAAATAGATCTCATTGTCAAATTGTTTCCTTCTATAGTGAATATGTACAGAGTGATACGGTATTTTCAATTGCCGATCTACAACGGCTCCATTCAGCATGTTGCCGTAATTTCTCAAAATGCTTCAGAGAAACATTCGGGCAAGAAATCATATTCACCGCATTTCTCATGCCATAAAATTTGCCCAAAAAATTGCATGAAAAAGGGAATCTCAATCTTTATCATCGCAATTTTTGCATTGCAATGCATAGTTTGCACAATAAAAAATAAAGAGACTAACATTTTCATAAAGATATCACTTTTTTTAAAAATTATATTAGAACATAGCTGTCCAAAATAAAACCCTTATTGACAAAAATTTATCGAAACAGGTGGATGTATGGATGATATGTTATGTTGAGAAAAGTAAGCCCTCCCCTACATTTCTTACAGTGTTGGATGAGATGTGGGAGGGAGCAAAATATAGGAGGATTGAGTGAGCTTTTTCTCCCCCTACCAAGGGTGAGAAAAAGAGGGGGTCTGAAATCATGAAGGGACTTTTGATGGTGTTTTTTGCCATCTACGGGCAAGTGCGAACGGCATTCCTTCAGAACCCCGTCAAAAAAAGAAGGAATAAGTTTTTCTCTTTTATGATTTATTTTGGACAAGTATGATATTAGAAACCATCTCAAAAATACCTAATCGTTGTCATTTCGGAATGACAGTAAAATTCATTTTGGAGGTGATTCTATTACTCAATCGTCGGGCCTGTTTATAAAAGTGAAAAACTAACAAAGAGGAATGAATCTTTTTCGCTAAAAAATAAAAAGCCTTTTATTAACCTCTAGCGTTAAGGGACTAGTAGATTGTAGATTCTACAAGGTAGAATTTAATAAATCTGGCCAAAAACGTTAAAATAGACCAGTTTTATCTGGCACCTGCATTGTTCCTTAAATAGACAACGAGTTAAACAATCTGTCGGGGGACACAATGAATCAATCATCACTTTCTACCAAAATCTACTCAATTTTAAGTAACCAACCACAAGTTCAAGTTCAGGAATCGTTATCACAATATTCCCAACAGCGCGCAACGAGAGTAACGCCGGACTTATTAGAAATGATCTGGGATCGTACGCAAGACGGCATGTTGTTAACAGACAGCGATGGTATTATTGTTGCAGTGAATGCAGCGTTCTGCTCACTTACGAAGATGACCGAACAAGAATTGGTTGGATTTCCTTTTACCGTTATTTACGACAGCAGCGTTGATCGCAAAAACCTTTTTGATACATATCTTGAACAAGTTCAGAAGAGATCCGTGCCAAAAAAGTTTGAACAAGAGCTTCACCTGAATTCAGGAGAGAGTTTGTTTGTAGACGTCATCACGTCAACGCTTGTAGATGGTGCGCTGGAAGTATTCGTCCTGACAGAATTCCGTAATATCAGTGAACGAAAGCAGTGGGAACGGACGATGCATCAGAATGAACATCGCTACCGTACGTTGTTTGAAAACTCTGTTCTTCCGATGTACCAATCCAATATCGACGGAAAATTGATAAACGCGAATCTCGCGATGCTTTCTCTGCTTGGCTACGATACGTTTGATGAATTGCATTCCATTAATCTGGAAACCGATGTGTACGTTAATCCGTCGGACCGCGTGTTATTGTTTGAGCATCTTCAAACGGAAGGGAAGAGCGGAATGATGGAGATTGAACTGCGGAAAAAGGGCGGATCGATCATCACCGTCATTCCGCATTCACGGTTCCTAACCGATGAAGAGGGGTTGATTGTCGGGTTTGAAGGAGGGTTGGAAGATATTACAGACCGTAAAATGCTCGAAACAAAATTGTTGACGAACATTCAGAAACTTGAAATTACACATGAAGAACTGACGAAACTCAATTCGCAAAAAGATAAAATTCTTGCGATCGTTTCCCACGACTTGCGTTCTCCTTTCAGTTCCATTCTTGGCTTCTGCGATTTATTGAAAAATGAATTTACATCACTCACCGACAGTGAAAAACTTGAGTATATCGGGTTTATAAACGATGCGGCTATTCAGCAGCTTGCAATGGTCAATTCCATTCTGGATTGGTCGCGCCTTGAAACGGGAAGAATAAACCTAAAATTTTCTCCGGTCAATCTTCGTACGGTTGTTTCGGAAATTGCAACATCCATGCTCGGACTGGCAAAAAAGAAAAATGTTGGGATTCGTTTCGAAATTCCCGAAGGAACGATTGTCCATGCCGATGAACAGTTGATCCGTCAGCTTTTATTGAATCTTGTCGGCAATGCTTTGAAGTTCACCCCATCGGGCGGAACCATTTCTGTCAATCTTTCGGCGGACTCTGCCAGTCAACTGATCTTGACGGTATCCGACACCGGTGTCGGTATACCGGCTGCGGATTTGAGTAAATTGTTTAAAATCGAAGAAAAATATTCACGTCAGGGTTTACAAGGTGAGAACGGTACTGGATTAGGACTGCCGATGTGTTATGAAATCATGAAAAAACACAATGGTGCGATCGAAGCTGTAAGCGAGGAAGGACAAGGAACGACATTTATTCTCACCTTCAATAAAACAGTCCAGGCGAAATGTAAAAAAGTACTTATTGTGGACGATCAAACAGGAAACCGACTGATCATTTCCCGCTTTATGAAACGGATATCAGAGGGATCAAAAATGATTTTTGCTGAAACAGCAAAAGAAGCTCTTGCGTCGATGACAGAAGAAATGCCGGATTTGATTATTACCGATTTTCACATGCCGCACATGAATGGTTTGGAATTTATTCAGATTATCCGCAATGATGAAAAGACGAAGGATATACCGGTGATTCTGGTTTCCGGAGCAGATCTTGAGGATCGAATACAATCCGATGGTATGACAAAAGTTCTCCGCAAACCTATAAATTTCAACGATCTGAAAGGAGTAATGCAAACAATACAATTCTAACGTTCCACCCCCATAACTCGCACATCGCCCCGTCCATCCCCCTGGCGGGGCTTATTTATTTATTACAGAGTCTTTAGTCCTAAAAATTATACTGTTTAAATTTTTCACAATGTTTCCTTCGTTGCTTATCCGGCGAATCTTCTCTACGTTTCCGCAACGGCATAGATCGAACCATGAGGAATGGTTACTCGGAAGCCAGTGAATGTTAACCTCAGGATCGCAAATGCGTGAATGAGGTTATTTTATTTCAGACAGGAGGCTTATATGAACTCACTTATCGGACACCTCTGGAAGTTTGCATTGATCACCTTCACCGGAACTGCAGGAAGCATTACATTCGGATTAATGCTGCACGGAAGCGATGTCTTTAATTATACCGGAATCAATTTTGCCTTTGTGGCTTTCGGCCTTTCCGGTGCATTTATTTTTTCATTTTATCATGTGTACGGTCTTTCCAATTCTATTACCGCCGCTTTGGCGACAAGCATAGTCCAGTTTATTATTGCATCGGTGTGGATGCCGATGCTCAATGCAGGAATCTGGTCTTTTGGCGTCAATCTGCCCGTGGTGTGGCTGGCGTTTTTGTTTGAGCGGAAACTTGCGGTATTTCATTGGGCTAAGTTTATCGTTGTCGGAATTGTGTACGGCGCAATGTTCGTTCTGCTAACATTGATTGTGGGAGTGATTCAGGTGTCTTCCGATATTCCGTCGCTCGTTTTTCGAGACAATTTTGTCGACGGTTTGCTGATCGGATTGGGTATGGGGTTGGGAGTACAGGCCGGTGAAGCGAATGTCCATTCAATACTGAGTGGAAAATAATAATTCCGCAAAATACTGTTTGCAAATGATACTGTGTGTAAAAAAAAGAACGACAGGCGAGAAGCAAATAATGGAAAAATATTTGCAGGAGACAAATTATGAATACAAAAATGTTGATCGTCCCTCCGGGAAAAACAATCTCCCTTTCCGATTACGATCCTGAATACGTTGGGAAAGTGAAATCCAAAGAAGAAGCGGAAGAGCTGCTGGCAGAGGATAACGCCGATATCTCCCGTCTTCAGGACATTCTCTACGCGCATGATGTCTACGCTGTGTTGATGATCTTCCAGGCGATGGATGCAGCAGGGAAGGACGGCGCAATCAAACACGTGATGTCTGGTATCAATCCACAGGGATGCCAGGTGTATAGTTTTAAAAACCCTTCCATGGAAGAACTGGACCACGATTATCTGTGGCGTTCCATGAAAGCGCTGCCAGAGCGGGGTCGATTTGGAATATTCAACAGGTCATACTATGAGGAAGTGTTGATCGTCCGTGTCCATCAGGAGATTCTAAAAAAACAAAAACTCCCTCCGCAGCCGCATGGAAAGGATTTTTGGAAGGAACGGTTTAATGAGATTAATATGTTCGAACAATATCTTGTGCGGAACGGAATTCATATCTTGAAGTTTTTCCTGAATGTGTCGAAGGAAGAACAAAAACGCCGATTCCTGAAACGGATTGAAACGCCGGAAAAAAACTGGAAATTCTCGGCAAGCGATGCCAAAGAACGGCAGTATTGGGACGAATACATGCGGTCGTACGAAGATATGTTTAATCATACCAGCACAAAATATGCACCGTGGTACATCATTCCCGCAGACCATAAATGGTTCAGCCGTGCTGCAGTGGCGCACATTCTGGCAAAAAAACTCCGATCATTGGATATCGCGTATCCGAAACCGACAGAAGAACATTTGAAGGAATTGGAGAAGGCACGAAAATTATTGGAAGGGGAGAAATAACTGATTTACGGAACCGTTCTTCTTATCTAAAGTGAATTTCTTTCGGTGAAAATTCCAGAAGAGTGCCGAAAAAAGAATTTAATACGCAACGGAGCCTCACCGGCAAAATTTATTTCCAACGGCTGTGTCTGTTGCCTTATATAGAACATCTTGTTATCTTCATTGAAGATACGAGGAAACAAGATTTCATGAAAAAAGCCTATATAGCAGTCCGCGATTTCGTCCTTCGATACCCTGCAATTCTTGCATCGTATTTTATCTACAGTTATTATTTCATTTCGACGATGGATTTCTATATTAAGTTCAAACATCGTCATTTTGGCACCACCGAAGCGTTGCAACATTTTGATACATTGTTATGGATGTGGATTTTGTCGTATGCATTGGTAAAAGTGATTGAATTACGGGAGCGCCTTCATAAGCGGGAGAAAGAGATACTGGAACATGAATATAATATCCAATTGAAAGAAACGCAGATCCAAACCCTGCATGAAGTGATTATGACATTGAAGCATGAAATCAACAATCCCCTTGCTATTATTTTAGGCTATACGCGTCTGTTAAAAAAGAGCGTTTCCGAACCGGATGCTGTAAAAAAGATCAACGAAATTGAGGTTGCTTCTCAACGGATCAACCATGCTTTAAAGGAATTCTCAGCCGCACAAGTCTACGAAGTATCCGAATCTCCCGTTGGTAATCTTGTCGAGCTCACGCCGTTTCCCGCACATAAAAAACAATGACGCTGCACGAACGCTGGATGAAGCAGGCGCTCCACCAGGCGGAGCGTGCGTACGAACAGAACGAAATTCCCGTCGGTGCCGTGATTGTTCATCATAACACGATTATTGCCAAAGGCTACAATCAGGTAGAAATGATGCACGATCCCACCGCACACGCAGAGATGATCGCCTTGACCGCCGCTGCTGCTCACTTGGAACACAAATTTCTTAAGGAGTGTATCTTATATGTTACGATGGAACCGTGTCCTATGTGCGCGGGTGCTATCGTTCTCTCCCGGATTCCGACGATTGTTTTTGGTTGCTACGATCCCAAAATGGGGGCAAGCGGCAGTGTGATGAATGTAACGGAAAATAAACGCTTGAACCATCAGGTGCATGTGATCGGCGGAGTGTTGGATGCAGAGTGTGGCGGACTGATAAAGGAGTTTTTCGAGAAAATGCGGAAATCGAAGGGGGGCGGGAAATAGTTTCAATTATCGAAGGACAATAATTCCTGATTGTCTGGTATCATGGGTCAAACAAGTATATTTGTCCTCCTATTGTTTTGAAATAGGCAATCACAGGAACATTACAGCGAAATCCCTTCTTTCAGTTTTTCAGCGCGGTCGGCCAGCCGTAAGGCATCGATCATCTCGTCAATGTCACCGTCCACAAAGCGGTCCAAATTGTAAAGTGTCAGTCCAATGCGGTGATCGGTAACGCGGTTTTGTGGAAAATTATAGGTTCGGATCTTATCGCTTCGATCTCCGCTTCCCACCATCGATTTACGCGCAGCGGCTTGTTCGTTCTGCTGCTCCTGCAGTTTCTGTTCATACAATTTAGAGCGGAGCATTTTCATGGCGCGTTCACGGTTTTGTAATTGGGACCGTTCTTGTTGACAGGCGACGATGATGCCGGAAGGTCTGTGTGTTATTCGGACGGCAGTTTCCACTTTATTCACATTCTGTCCCCCTTTACCGCCGGAGCGGTACGTATCAAACTGAATGTCGGCGGGATTGATCACCACTTCTTCCACATCATCCACCTGAGGCATGATGGCAACGGTGGCGGCGGAAGTATGAACACGCCCTTGCGCTTCCGTTTCCGGAACGCGCTGAACTCGGTGCACGCCGCTTTCAAATTTTAATATGCCATACACATCTTCGCCATCGATGCTCATCGTTACTTCTTTGAATCCCCCTTTGCCGGTTTCGTTCCAATCCAGCGTATCCACACGCCATTTTTTCCGTTCGCAGAATCGGACGTACATGCGGTAGAGATCTGACGCGAACAATGCCGCCTCTTCGCCGCCGGTACCGCCACGGATTTCAACAATCACATTGCGATTGTCGTTTGGATCCTTTGGAACGAGCAGGGATTTCACTTCGTTTTCCAATGTTTCCAACTGCGGTTCCAACTCCGCTATTTCGGTAAGGGCCATTTCTTTCAGCTCGGCATCGCCGCCGATCGCCAGTACTTCTTTGCTGCTTTGAATATTGTTATGGACGTGCAGATATTTATCTGCGGTCTTCACGATTTCGGACAGCTCCCTGAATTCGCGTCCCAGTTCTTTGCTCTTCTGCTGATTGGAAGCGACATCGGGAGAGGACATTTTTTCCTGCACTTCTGCGAAGCGGCGTTTAATGGATTGTAATTTGTCGACAAGATTGCTCATGGTAAAGGTGATTCGAAATTCACTATCAATTTGTATTGTGTCATCACGAGGAGCGGCACTATTTGCTGCGACCTGCCTGACTGCCATGTATTACTTCAGAGATTCGTCAGGCAGAAGTGGCGATCTCGTCCCGATAATTTCTATAAAGGGAAATTACTTTGTCGTCCCCAAGAAATAAAACTCCTGCAATGTCTGTTGTGGTAGCATACTAGCTATGGAAAATTATAAAGATTTCCCAAATTAATTTCTTTTTTAATCCCGTTGTAACGCCGCTTTGATTGCCACCAGGGAAACTTCCATCATCGATTCGTCTGGTTCTTCGGTAGTGATGGTTTGCAGCCACAATCCGGGAGCGACGAACAATTTTCCCAGT